>NZ_JBEPFC010000217.1:0-8952 GCF_040301705.1 Streptomyces sp. NPDC000151
GCCGCCGCCGGGCTGCTGCGTGCCGCGCCCGACGCCGCCGCCGGCCCCCGGCACGCCACCGCGGCCGCGGTCAACGCCGCCTGGCAGACGCTGTTCCTCGTACCGGCCCGCAGCGCGGCCAAGTACGCCGCCAGGGCCCGCCTGGAGGGCCTGCTCATCCAGGCCGAGTCCGCCCTGGCCGAGCCGACCACCGGCGCCCGCGCCCGCGCCGCAGACGCCGGTACCCGCGCCATAGCCCCTGGTACGCGCGCCTCGGACGCCGCCACCCGCGCCGCGGACGCCGCGTGCTTCGACGCCTGGGCGCATGACCTGCGCCGCGGCCGGCCGCTGCCCGAGGTGGCATTGGACGCCGGGCAGACCGCAGAGCTGGCGGGCATCGCCGCCGACCAGGAGGCAATGGCCCGTACCGGCCGGGCGGCACTGGCCCCGACCACCCCGGCCCCAGCCACCCCGGCCACCCCGACCCCCGCCGGCTCCGACTCCGGCTCCGGCCCCGGCCCCGGCCAGGACGGTGGCGTGGCCGATCTGCGGCGCCCCTCCCCCGACCACCTGCGCGGCTTCCGGCCCGTACTGGCGCGGCTGCGGCCCGGTTCGCCGCTGCTGCCGCTCGGGGCGCGCGTCATGATCGGCTGTACGCTCGCGGGCTGGGCCTCCATGGCGATCGGCTCCGAGCACCCGTACTGGGCGGTGGTCACCGCGGCCTCGGTCTTCCAGGCCAACACCACGCTCTCCTGGCAGCGCGCCGTCCAGCGCGCGCTGGGCAACCTCCTCGGGCTGCTGCTCTTCACCGCGCTGCTGCCGGTGATCCACACCGGTCACCTGGCGATGGTGCTGCTGGTGCTCCTCTTCCAGGTCGGCGCGGAGGCGTGGATTCCCCGCAACTACTGGCTCGGCTCCGTCTGCGTCACCCCGATGGCGCTGCTGCTCACCTCCTTCGGCAACGCGATGCCCGCCGACGTCCTCGTGCGCGACCGGTGGGTGGACACGGTGGTCGGCGCGATCATCGGCCTGATCTGCTGCGTACTGGTGACCAACCGGCGCGCCACCGACCGCATCGAGGCCGCGGTGGCCCGCGTCGTCGCGGCCAGGGAAGCGGCGGCCGCGGTGCTCGACGCGGATCTGCCGGACGACCACGAAGCGGGGTGGGCCCGCGACCGGCTCGCCGCGGCACTGGTCGAACTGCGCGAGGCCGTCGAGGTCGCCTCCGGCGAGTGGTGGCAGCGCGCCCTGCCCGCCGAGCGCGTCACCCTCACCGAGCGCGACGGCCACCGCACCCTCGCCCGCCTCGTCCGGCGCCTCACCGCGCCGACGCTGGCGGCGTAACGGCCCAGCGGACAGCGGACAGCGAACCACCACCAGCAGCAGCAATACCAGGCGTACGTCGGCGGCCCCGCCCCGGCGTGAGACACGGGTACGCGCCCCGTGGGCAGAATGGGCGCGGAAGAACGGCGGACGAAGGAGAGCTGAGCGTGGCCGAGGACATCGTCGCAGGGGTGCTGCGGCAGTGGCAGCAGGTGCATCCCGGTCTCGACACCGGGCCGATGGCCGTGATCGGCCGGCTCAACCGCTGCTCCGCGCTGCTCCAGCAGGCGGTGGACGCACCGCTGGTACAGGAGGGGCTGACCCGCGCCGAATTCGACCTGCTCGGCACGCTGCGGCGCACGGGGCGCGAGCTGACTCCGGGGCAGCTCGCGCGGGAGACGTTCGCGTCGGGTGCCGCCGTCACCAAGCGGCTGCGGCTGCTGGAGGAGCGCGGCCTGGTCGCCCGGCGCGCGGATGCGCGCGACCGCCGGGTCGCCCACCTCAGCCTCACCGACCAGGGCCGCGAGCTGATCGACCGGCTGCTGCCCGATCAGCTCTCGTTCGAGTCCAGCCTGCTGTCCGGGCTGTCCGGCGAGGAGCTGGGGAACCTCTCCACGACCCTCTCCGACCTGCTGCTGCACCTCGAAGGGCGGCTGGGCACCCCGCGCACCTGAGACTGGGCACCCGCGTACCTGAGACTGGGCACCCGCGTACCTGAGAGCGGCCCCGGCCGCCGGGGCAAAGCCCGGCCGCGCCGAATCGCGGTCGAGTGCGCCGCTTCCTACAGTGAGCCGTAAGGCCCAGGGGCTTGTGCGGTAGTGAGGAGTGACCCATGGACCAGCAGGAGATCCTCTCCCGTATCGCGGCGATGGTGGAGACCGAGAAGGCGCTGCGCGAGCGCATCGCCGACGAGGAGAGCGGCGGTGACGAGGAGCGCACGCAGCTGGCGGCGCTGGAACGCGAGCTCAACCAGTGCTGGGACCTGCTGCGGCAGCGGCGCGCCAAGAGCGAGTTCGGGCAGAACCCGGACGAGGCGGCCGTCCGCCCGTCGTCCCAGGTGGAGCAGTACCGGTCGTAGGACCGGCCTCGAAGCCCGCCCCGGGGCCTCAGTCGCAGGACCCGCCCCGGGGCGCTGCGCCGCTCCGGAGTGGCGTACGCGTGTCCGGCGGTGGCGGCCGGTACGTTCGGCGTATCCGGCGGTCGCCCCGGGCGCCGGGGCGCGTACGGCAACCGGCGGAGAGCGAACGCGTCCTGCTTCCGGCCGCTGCCCCCGGGAGGCGGTGCGCGGTCGGCGTGAGGAGCGGTTGTCCGCTTCCCCGGGGACCCGTGACGCAGCTCACGCGGAAATCCGGTGCACTGCCGTAACGATGCGGTCGTCATAGATGTCGTACAGGCAAGGAACCGCACCGGACAGACACCAGGGAGCCGACGATGCCGGACATCATCGACCACGCTGTTCAGGCCGGCCTCATCGCGACGGAACCGCAGTCGCGCGCCGTCCTCGCCCGTCTGCGCTACAAGAGCACCGACCCGTTCGCCGTCCAGGCGATCTTCCCGGCCGCTGCCTCTCTGGACGGCGCGGAGGTCCGCTGGACGTTCGGCCGCGATCTGCTGGCGGACGGGCTGCAGGGGCCGGCCGGGGACGGTGACGTGCACGCCTGGCCGTGCGGACCGCGCCACACGATGCTGGAGTTCCACGCCGCTGACGGCATGGCGATGGTCCGGTTCGCCTCCGCCGATCTCCGGCGCTTCCTGTCGAGTGCGTACCTCGTGGTGCCGCGCGGCGCCGAGTCCCGCTTCCTGGACGTGGACGCCGACCTCGCGGCGCTGCTGCGCGAGGCGTGAAAGGCGGGACCCGGGTGCGCGCCCAGTAGGAGCACCTGATATTCCGTATCTGACACATCGGACCCGGGAGGGAGCCAAAGGTGGGCGCCTCCCCCAGACGACACGGATCACACCTGACATGACATAGATCACACCCATGTCACATGCACGGCTCACCCGGGCACTGCGTCTAGCAGAGTGGGCCGTGTGCACACCCGGCCACGATCACGACCCGACAGCCGTAAGGGAGCAGCCGCGATGCAGAGCGCCATCGACCAAGCCGTGCAGGTCCGTCTGATCGCGACCGCGCCGGGGTCGCGTCCGGTGCCCGCCACCCTGCACTACCACCCGGCAGACCCGCTGGCCGTACGGATGTCCTTCCCGCCGGAGATCTCGCTGGACGGCGCGGCGGTGGAGTGGACGTTCGCGCGAGAGCTCCTCTCCGAGGGGCTGCGCGGGGCGTCCGGCACCGGCGACGTACGGGTGCGGCCGCTCGGCGGCGACCGGACCGTACTGGAGCTGCACGTGGCGGACGGCGTCGCGATGGTCCAGATGAGCTCCGCCGACATCCGGCTCTTCCTGACGCGTGCGTACGAGGCGGTGCCCGCCGGGGAGGAGCGGCTCGACGTGGACGGCGGCCTCGCGGAGCTGCTCGGTGGCGAGAGCTGAGAGAGCCGGGAGGGCGTGACGGGGCCCCGTCGGGTGCCCCTGTTACCGACCCGTCAAGAAACGTACCGATACTGGTCACATGCCACGAGTACTGCTCATCGAGGACGACGCCGCCGTTCGGCACGGGGTCTCGCTCGCGCTGCGGCGGCGCGGCCACGAGGTGGCGGCCGCGGCCAGCGGCGAGGAGGGGCTGACCACGCTGCCGGCCTTCCGGCCCGACATCGTGCTGCTGGACCTGATGCTGCCGGGCAAGGACGGCTTCGAGGTGTGCCGCCGCATCCGGGCCGACCGGCAGCTGCCGATCATCATGCTCACGGCGCGCGGCGACGACCTCGATGTGGTGCTCGGCCTGGAGGCGGGCGCGGACGACTACATCGTCAAGCCGGCCCGCGGTGAGGTGCTGGAGGCCCGCATACGGGCGGTGCTGCGGCGTACGGCGCCGCCCGCGCTCGGCGAGTCCGCACCGCACGAGCCGGGCCCGCTGCCGGTGGAGGCGCACGGCGAACTGGTCGTGGACCGGGCCGGGCTGGTGGTGGCCAAGAACGGCCAGGACCTGGCGCTGGCGCCGTCGGAGATGAAGCTGCTGCTGTTCCTGTCGGCGGCGCCGGGGCAGGTGTTCAGCCGTCAGCAGCTGCTGGAGCACGTGTGGGAGCACAGCTACCACGGGGACGCGCGGCTGGTGGACGCGTGCGTGATGCGGCTGCGGACGAAGATCGAGGACATCCCGCGCAGCCCGCGTTACGTCCAGACGGTCCGCGGCTTCGGCTACCGCTTCGGCCCACTGTGAGGGACCACTCCGAGGACCGGCACG
Organism: Streptomyces sp. NPDC000151; assembly: GCF_040301705.1. Lineage (NCBI taxonomy): Bacteria > Bacillati > Actinomycetota > Actinomycetes > Kitasatosporales > Streptomycetaceae > Streptomyces > Streptomyces sp. NPDC000151. The sequence goes on from NZ_JBEPFC010000217.1 coordinate 4,607, forward strand.
CCGGGCAGGGCTCCTCCGATGTCCGGACCGCTGGGAACGACCACTCCGGCGCCCGGTCGGCCGCGAGCCCGCCGACGGCTCCCCCGGCCGGCTCCCGGCGGGCCCGGCTGCGCCAGTTGCTGCGCGGCCTGCGGGCCCGGCTGGTCGTCGCGTTTCTGCTGGTCGCGGCCGTCAGCGCGCTGACGACTGCCGCGCTCACGTACCGGGAGGCCCGGAACGCGATCCTGGAACGGTCGCAGGACACCGCCATCAACGATCTGCGGGCGCAGATCAATTCGCTCGCGCCCGACCTGCCCGTGCCGCCCAGCCGGGCCGATCTGGACGAGTTCGCCCGGCAGCTGGACCGGTCCGGCAAGGCCCGGGACTGGGACGTCGAGGCGGACTACGAGGGCGTGCCGGGCGACGGCTCGGACGCGGACGTGGCGGTGCCCGACGCGCTGCGGGAGTCCGTGGAGCGGCGGCACGTACCGGCGTTCCAGCGGGTCGAGCGCGGCGGCGAGCCGTGGCTGCTGATCGGCATGCCGGTCACCCGGGCGCACGACCGCGCCCCCTCGGCGCTCTCCGTTTACGCCCGGCTGCCGCTGCGCGCCGAGGAGGCCAACGTCGAGGAGCTGGTGAGCGCCGCGCAGCGGGGCGCGCTGCCGGTGCTGGCGCTGGCCCTCGTACCGGCGCTGTTCGCGGCCCGTGGCGTGCTGCGCCCTGTCCGCAAGCTGCGGCAGGCGGCCGGGCGGCTCGCCCAGGGCAAGCTGGACACCCGGCTGGAGGTCAAGGGCGGGGACGAACTGGCCGAGCTGTCCCGTACGTTCAACGACATGGCGGCGCACCTGGAGGAGAACGTCGCCGAGCTGCGCCGGCTGGAGTCCAACTCGCGGCGGTTCGCGGCGGACGTCTCGCACGAGCTGCGCACGCCGCTCGCCGCGATGAGCGCGGTCACGGACGTACTGGACGAGGACGTGGAGGCCGGGGAGCTGGACCCGGACACCGCGTCGGCGGTGCGGCTGATCAGCCAGGAGACCGGCAAACTGGCCCGCATGGTGGAAGACCTGATGGAGGTGTCGCGGTTCGACGCGGGTGCCGCGGCGCTCCATGTGTACGACGTGGACGTCGCGGAGGCGATCCGTAAGACGCTGCAGGCCAGGGCGTGGCAGGACCGGGTGACGGCCGATCTCGCGGCGGGCGTGCGGGCCCGGCTGGACCCGCGCAGGCTGGACGTGGTGGTCGCCAATCTGGTCGGCAACGCGCTGCACCACGGGGGCGAGCCCGTCGCCGTACGGCTGCGTGCTCCGGAGGACGGCCGGCTGGTGATCGAGGTGGCGGACAACGGACCGGGCATCGATCCGGAGGTGCTGCCGCACGTCTTCGACCGCTTCTACAAGGCGGACTCGGCCCGGGCCCGGTCCGAGGGCAGCGGTCTGGGGCTGGCGATCGCCATGGAGAACGTACGGCTGCACGGCGGCACCCTGCGCGCCGCCAACTCCCCGGAGCCGGACAGCGGCGCGGTCTTCACGATCGAGCTGCCGCTGCGCTCGGGCGAGGAGGAGGCATGAGTCGTGCGAGGTGGGTGAGGCGGGTGAAGTATGCGAGGTGGGTGAAGCGCGTGCGGCCCATGAGGCGCCGCCGGGCGGCCGCCGCCCTGACCGCGCTGCTCGTCGGCGCGACGCTGGCCGGCTGCGGCGTCGAGCCCAGCGATGTGATCGACGCCGGGGAGCCGGCGACGGGGCTGAAGTCGGACGGGCAGGCCCCCGCCGACGTGCAGCTGTTCTTCCTCGCCTCGACCGGTCTGCGGTCCGCGGCGCGGTCGGCGGACCGCCCGGCCACCCCGCAGCGCGCCGTCGACCTGCTGCTGACCGGCCCGAACGCCGCCGAGCGGCAGCGGGGCCTGACGACCGCGCTGCCGGACCTGCGCGGGCAGGTCACGGTCACCTCGCGCGCCGGCCGCCTCACGGTGGCCATGCCGGCCGACCCGGAGAAGCTCGACCAGCCGGCGCTCAGCCAGCTGGTGTGCACGGCGGCCAACGGGCAGGTGCCCGGCGACCGGCCGCCCGAGGAGGTCCCGGTGACCGTGCGCGGCAAGGACGTCGAGGTCGGCCCGCTGGTCTGCGGCGGCAACAACGCCTACCCGTACATCACACCGCGCTCGGCGTCCCCGCAGGGCACCCCCACGGCGACTCCGGACAGCACACCGCACTCCTGACCACTGCCCGCACCGCTGACCGGGCGGCGGCCGTTCCTCTACGCTGCTGTCGGCGATCACTCCGGTCACCATGCCGACGGCGCAAGGGAGTTGCGGATGACACGGCGGTCAGGAACGCACGGGGGCGCGGCTTCGGGAGCGTACGACTACATCGTCGTCGGGGCGGGCTCCGCGGGCTGTGTGCTCGCCGCGCGGCTGTCCGAGGACCCGACGGTGCGGGTCGCGCTGGTCGAGGCGGGCGGCCCGGACCGCAGGCAGGAGGTCCGCATCCCCGCGGCCTTCCCGAAGCTGTTCAAGACGGAGTACGACTGGGACTTCACCACCACCGCGCAGGAGGCGCTGGACGGCCGGGCGCTGTACTGGCCGCGCGGCCGCACCCTCGGCGGCTCGTCCTCGCTCAACGCGATGATGTGGGTGCGCGGCCACCGCGACGACTACGACGCCTGGGCGGCGACGGCCGGCGAGGAGTGGGGGTACGACCAGGTCGCCCGCTACTTCCGGCGGGCCGAGCGGTGGGCGGGCCCGCCCTCGGGCGGCGAGGGGCGCAAGGAGCCGGTGCACGGCGCGGCCGGCCCCCTGTGGATCTCCCCGGCGCGCGACCTCCACCCGCTCTCCACCGCCTTCCTCGACGCCTGTACGGAATCCGGCCTGCCGCTGCTGCCGGAGCTCAACGGCCCGGATCACAGCGGCTGCGCGGCGACCCCGCTCTCGCAGCGGCGCGGGCGGCGCTGGAGCACGGCGGACGGCTATCTGCGGCCCGCGCTGCGGCGCGCCAACCTCACGGTGGTCACCGGCAGCGAGGCGCGCCACGTCCTCTTCGACGGCGGCCGGGCGTGCGGGGTGGAGCTGGCGGACGGCGTGCTGCGGGCCCGGCGCGAGGTGCTGCTGAGCGCCGGCGCGATCGGTTCCCCGCAACTGCTGCTGCGCTCGGGCATCGGCGACGCCGACGACCTCAAGGCGCTGGGCATCGCGCCGGTGGCCGATCTGCCGGGTGTCGGGCGGCACTTGCAGGACCACCTCTCCGTGCCCGTACTGCGGTACGCGCAGCACCCGGTCACGCTCACCGGTGCCGATACGCCCGCGAACATCGCGCGCTATCTGCTGGCCCGGCGCGGCCCGCTGACCTCGAACGTCGGTGAGGCCGTCGCGTTCATCCGCAGCGCCCCGGAGCTGGCGGCGCCGGACCTGGAGCTGATCTTCGCGCCGGTGCCGTTCGTCGGCCACGGCCTCACGCCGCCGGCCGAGCACGGCGTGACCATCGGGGTCATCCTGCTGCAGCCGGAGAGCCACGGCCGGATCACGCTGACCGACGCCGATCCGGCCGCGCCGCCGTGCATCGAGCCCGCGTACCTGAGCGCGCCGGCCGACCTGCGGCGGATGGTCGCGGGCGTGCGCTTCGCCGACGAGCTGTACGGCACCGCGGCGCTGCGCCCGCACGTCGGCGGCGCGCTGCCGCCGTGTCCGGAACGCACGGACGACGCCGGTGCCGAGGCCATGGTGCGGGCGCTGGCGGAGACGCTGTACCACCCGGTGGGCACCTGCCGGATGGGCACGGGCGACGACGCGGTGACCGATCCGGCGCTGCGGGTCCGGGGCGTCGAAGGCCTGCGGGTCGTCGACGCGTCGGTCATGCCACGCATCACGCGCGGCCACACCAACGCCCCCACCATCATGATCGCCGAACGGGCCGCCGACCTGATCCGCTACGGGAACGGCGAGTGAGTCGCAGCCGGGTGACGCTCAGTCAGGTGCCGTCATCCGTACCCGCAGGAACCGCGGCCGGTACAGCGTCACGTCGTCGTTGACCGCGCCGGCGGCCGGAGTGCCGGGCGGGCCGAGGGTGTTGACGTCGTAACTGAGCACGAGGCCGGGCCGGCCGGTGAACTCAGGGTGCGCCTGCGGGTTGTAGACCGCGGTGCGCTCGTCGGAGTCCGCCGGGTCGGGCGGCCGGGGCGGGGTGACCGCGCCGTTCGGACCGTGCCAGGGGCCGTGCGCGGTGCAGGACCAGTAGCTGGTGAAGGTGGCCAGGCCGCGGCCGCCGGGGCCCGCCGCGTCCATGGTGAACAGCAGCCATGTGCCGCCGTCGCGGACGACGGTGAAGGCGCTGCCGACGCCGCGCCGGCCGCCGCTCCGCAGCACGGGCACGGCACGC
>NZ_JBEPFC010000218.1:0-8924 GCF_040301705.1 Streptomyces sp. NPDC000151
GGGAGGCGGAGCTGACCGGCGTCTTCGGGGGCGGCGGGCTGCCGCAGGCGCCCACGGTGACGGTGCTGCGCCCCGACGACCCGGCGCAGCGGCCCGACGAGGACCACGAGGCGGTGACGCTGACGGTGACCGTCCCGGCGCACGCGGAGGGCGGCGCGGAGGGCGTCGACTGGACGGCGGACGGCGTGGCCGAGGCGTTCGCCGACCGGATGGTCGCGGCGGCCGCCGCGGCGGTGCCGGGCCTGCGGGACCGCGTCCTGTGGCGGGAGATACGGACACCGGCGGACACCGCCGCCGACACGGGCGCGCGGGGTGGCGCGGTGCCCGGCCCCGCGCTGGCCGGGCTGGACGGCCAGGCCCTGCGCCCGGCCAACCGCACGCGGATACCGGGCCTCTACACGGCCGGCGGCTGGTCCCACCCGGGCGGCGGCCTGGCCCATGCGGGCATGTCCGGCGCGCTGGTAGCGGGCCTCGTCGTCAACGGCGACGACTGGCGCGGCTCCCAGTAGCGGGACGGGCCGACGCGGCCCCCGCGACCGCTCCGGCCCCGCCCGGACCACTGCGGCCCCGCCCGGACAGCCGCGCCGCCTCGGACCGGCGCTCAGCACCGGTCCCGAGTACCGGCGCTCAGTACCGGTACTGCTGCTCGTCGTACCCCTGCTGCTGGTGCGGGTAGCCGTAGCCCTGGTGCTCCGGCTGGTATTCGGGCTGGTGCGGGGGCTGTTCGGGCGGGAGGTCGCCGCCTCCGCGCTGCTGGGGGACCCAGACGCCGCCGGGCGGGGTCTCCGGGACCGCGCCGTAGTACTGGTCGTAGCCCCCGCCGTACTGCTGCGGGACCTGGCCGCCGTGGCCGTAGGGGTCCTGCCCGCCGTAGGGGTCGGCGGGCGGGTAGGGACCGGCCTGTGCGTAGGGGTCGTACGGCGCGCCGTACGGGTCCTGGCCCGCGTACGGATCGGTGTATCCGGCCGGGCCGCCGCCGTGCCCGTCGCCGTAACCGCCGTAGGGGTCGGCGGCGTAGCCGTCGTGGGCTGCGGCGGGCTCGTAGTAGCCGCCGTAGGGGTCCTGCGGGTCCTGTCCGGCCCGGGCATCGGTGCTGTAGATGCCGTACTGGCCGGTCTCGTCGGGCAGCGGCTGCGGGGCGTAGACCGGGGCGACCTGCGTGGCGTCCGCGCCGTACGGGTCGGCGTAGGCGTCCGGGCGGGCGTCGTAGGCGTCCGTGTACGAGGCCGCGACGGCGTCGGGCGAGTAGCCGGCGGGACCGGCGTACCCGGTCTGCGCGCCGTACTCGTCGGCGTCCTGACGGCCGTCGGCGCCCTGGCCGTGGCCGTCACCGGCCTCCTGCGGGCCGTACTCGTCGTCGTCCGGGAAGGGGCCGGCCGCGGGGCCGGCGGCCTCCGGGGTCGGTTCCGCGGCGGCCCGGCCGCCCGAGCGCCGCCCCCTGCGGCTCACCCGGGGCCGGCCGGCCTCGAGCGCCCAGCCCATCGTGAAGCCGCGCCGGAAGGACAGCGTGACGTAGGTCTGGCCCACCGCGAAGGTGATCGCGCCGACCGCGATGACCACGATGGACGGCAGGACCACGCCGATGACGACGCCGAGGAAGCCGAAGAACGCCAGCAGCCGCCAGCGCAGCCGGGCCTTGTACTGCAGCAGCACCTCGCCCAGCAGCCAGAGCGCCACGATGCCGAACGCGAGGTAGAGGATCGTCCAGCCCATGTACGCCCCTGTTTCCGCCGCTGTGGGCCACCGTGGTCAGGTCTGCTGGTGCAGACCCAGATTCTCGTAGATTTCCAGCGTCGCCGTGGAGTGGTTCAGGGTAATGAAGTGCAACCCCGGAATGCCCTCGGCGGTCAAGCGTGCACACAGCTCCGTGGCGTACTCGATACCAATGGAGCGTACCGCCGCGGGATCGTCCTTGACGGCCAGGATCCGTTCCGCCAGTTCGGGCGGGAAGGCCGCGTTGCTGAGCTGCGCGAACCGCTCGATCTGCCGGACGTTCGTGACCGGCATGATCTCCGGGATGATCGGCGTTTCGCAACCGGCGGCGGCCACCCGGTCACGAAGGCGCAGATAGTCCTCCGCGTAGAAGAACATCTGGGTGATCGCGAAGTCGGCGCCCGCACGGCACTTGTCCACGAAGTGCCGGATGTCGGTGTCCCAGTCGGTGGAGCGCGGGTGCATCTCGGGGAAGGCCGCGACGCCCACGCAGAAGTCGCCGGACTCCTTGATCAGCCGGACCAGATCGGCGGCGTACGCGATGCCCTCGGGGTGGCGCACCCACTCGCCCAGCGGGTCGCCGGGCGGGTCGCCGCGCAGCGCCAGCATGTTGCGGATGCCGGCGTCGGCGTACTGGCCGATGATGTTGCGCAGGTCCGCGATGGAGTGGTTGACCGCGGTCAGGTGCGCGACCGGGGTGAGCGTGGTGTCCGTGGCGATCCGCTCGGTCGCCCGGACGGTGCCCTCACGGGAGGTGCCGCCGGCGCCGTAGGTCACCGACACGAAGGTCGGGGCGACGGCCTCGATCCGGCGGATGGCGTTCCACAGGGTCCGCTCGCCCTTCTCGGTCTTCGGGGCGGCGAACTCGAACGAATAGGACCGCTTGCCGGAGGCGAGCAGTTCACGCACCGTACGTGCGCGGTCAGTCCTGGTGGAAGCTGTACCTAGGGCCATACCGGCAGGTTAACCACCGGCCAGGCAGGCCCCCAACCACGTGCGGCACTATGGACCGGTTTGCCGGGTTCCTGTTCACCAGTCGGACACTTCACGTCAGACCGCTGCTCATCGGCCCGGGGCGCCATGGCGCTCCGTGCGCCCGGCGTCACGCTTCGTACGCGCGGATCCGCTTCGCCAGCTCGGCCGCCGCCGCGGCCGGGTCCGCGGCCTCAGTGAGCGCGCGCACCACCACGACCCGGCGGGCGCCCGCCGCCAGCACCTCGTCCAGATTGCCCGCGTCGATCCCGCCGATCGCGAACCAGGGACGGTCGGGGCGCTGTGCCGCGGCGTACCGCACGAGGTCCAGGCCCGGGGCGTGCCGCCCGGGCTTGGTGGGCGTGGGCCAGCAGGGGCCGGTGCAGAAATAGTCCACGCCCGGCTCGGCGAGGGCGGCGTCCACCTCCGCCTCGGCGTGCGTGGACCGGCCTATCAGGACGTCCTCGCCGAGGATGGCGCGCGCCGCGGGGACCGGCAGGTCGCCCTGTCCGAGATGGAGCACGTCGGAGCCGATGGCGTGCGCCACGTCCGCCCGGTCGTTGACCGCGAGGAGCTTGCCGTGCCGCCGGCAGGCGTCCGCGAAGACCTCCAGGTGGGCCAGCTCCTCGCCGGCCTCCATGCCCTTGTCGCGCAGCTGCACGATGTCCACGCCCGAGGAGAGCACCGCGTCCAGGAACCGCGGCAGGTCGCCCTGCTCCTTGCGGGCTCCCGTGCACAGGTAGAGGCGGGCGTCGGACAGGGCCTGTCGTGCGGTGCTCATCGGGTCTTCCCCCCAGACGGGGCGTACGGACCGGGCCGGCCGGTCCGTACGCCCTTCGGTTGCGGCGGTGGTGGCGGGTGTGTCAGACGGCGAGCGCCTGTGCCCGGCGCTTCACCTCCGTGCCGCGATTCTCGCGCAGCGCCTGCGCGGGCGTCCCCGGCAGGGTCTCATCCGCGGTGAACAGCCACTCCAGCATCTCTTCGTCGGTGAAGCCGTCGTCCCTGAGGAGCGTGAGCGTCCCCACCAGGCCCTTGACGACCTTGCCTTCCTTGATGAACTCGGCCGGCACATGGAGGGCCCTGTTCTCACCGCGGCGCACCGCGATCAGCTGGCCCTCTTTGACCAGCTGCCGGACTCGTGTCACCTCGACACCGAATTCCTCGGCGATGTCGGGGAGGGTGAGCCAGGCGGAAACCAGTCCATCGATCTTTGCGTCAATCTCGGTCACACCCCCAAGCGTGCCATCCCCCACTGACAGTCGGTAGCCGGGCATCGCCATCGGTGCACACCACCGGCCACAGCCGGCGGCCGCGCCGCCGCTAATGCACCTGCGCCGCAGCCGATTTCAGCGGTACCGAGGCGTCCGCCGCGGCCGCCCGGTCCACCAGCGCGCCCCGCTCGATGAGCTTGCGCCCCTGCGCCAGGTCGCGCGGCCGCCCCACGGCCAGCAGCGCCACCAGCGCGCCGTCCCGCAGCCACAGCGCCGTCCAGGCCGCGCTCGCCGGGTCGCCGCGCCAGATCAGCTCGTCGGCGACCTGGTGGTACCCGGCGCACTGCACGAACCGACCGAACTGCTCCGACCAGAAATAGGGCACCGGGTCGTACACCGTGCCCTCCACCTCGCACCGGGCGATGTTCGAGGCGACCGTGCGCGGCCCCTGAAGGGCGTTGTCCCAGTGGTGCACCAGGAGCCGGCGGCCGTAGCGCGCGGACGGGAAGGAGGCGCAGTCGCCGACCGCGTACACATCGGGCACCGAGGTGCGCAGCCGCTCGTCGGCCCGCACGGAGCGGTCCTCACCCAGCTCGACACCGGAGCCGGCCAGCCAGTCCGTGGCGCAGCGCGAGCCGATGCCGATCACCACGGCGTCCGCGGGCAGCGACGTGCCGTCGGCGAGCAGGACGGCGCCCTCCTGCACGGCGGCGACGCGGGTACCCGTACGCAGCGTGGCGCCCGCGTCCGCGTACCAGCGGGCCATGTGGGCGGCGACCTCTTCGGGCAGCGCGCCGGCCAGCGGGCGGTCGGCGGCCTCCACGACGGTGACCTCGCAGCCGGTCTCGCGGGCCGCGGTGGCGAACTCCGCGCCGATCCAGCCCGCGCCGACCACCACGATGCGCCGCTGCGCGGCCAGTACCGGGCGCAGCCGCTGGGCGTCGTCCAGGGTGCGCAGCACGTGCACACCCGGTACGCCCTCGCTGCCCGGGAGGGCCATCGCCTCCGCGCCTGTGGCGATGACCAGCCGGTCATAGGGCACCGGCCCCGCGTCGGTCAGCACTTCGTGGGCGTCGGCGGCGAGTCCGGTGACACTCCTGCCGAGCACCAGCTCGATCCCGAGGGAGGCGAAGTCGACGTCGAAGGCCGAGCCGTCCGCCTTGCCGAGCAGCACTGCCTTGGAGAGCGGCGGCCGGTCGTAGGGCGGGTGCGGTTCGGCGCCGAGCAGGGTGATCGTGCCGCGCCAGCCCTGTTCGCGCAGGGCAACGGCGGTCTGCACGCCCGCCATCCCCGCGCCGGCGATGACGACGCGGCGGGAGCGGTCGGGGGTCCGCGAGTACTCGCTCTGCTGGCTCACTCGATCACTCTAGGACGCGCCCCCTGGCCGGACTCAGCACCGCGCGACGAGATCTCTGACACAGGGTCACCCTCCGGCCCCGCAGAGCACCCTTACCGTGCGTCGGCCACGCGTACTACTCTGACGGCACTTGTACTCGCGGGAGCCCGGACGCACCGGGCTGAGAGGGAGGCTGCGGCGGCCTCCGACCGTACGAACCTGATCCGGGTCATGCCGGCGAAGGGAGGGGCTGGAAGCTCATGCATCCACCTGCACGTATACCGGCGGAGACAGCTGCCGGGCGGCCCGACGTGGTGATCGTCGGGGGCGGCCTGATGGGACTTGTGACGGCCTGGCGGGCGGCCCAGCGGGGCCTGCGCACCACAGTCGTGGACCCGGAGCCGGGCGGCGGCGCCGCGCGGGTCGCGGCCGGCATGCTGGCCGCCGTCACCGAGCTGCACTACGGCGAGGAAACGCTCCTGGGGCTGAATCTCGACTCCGCGGCGCGCTATCCGGCGTTCGCCGCCGAGCTGGCCGAGGCGAGCGGCCAGGACCTGGGACACCGGCGGTGCGGCACGCTCGCCGTGGCCCTGGACGCCGACGACCGCGCCCATCTGCGGGAGCTGCACGCGCTGCAGCGCCGCTGCGGGCTGGACTCGGAGTGGCTGACCGGCCGCGAGTGCCGGAAGCTCGAACCGATGCTCGCGCCGGGCGTGCGCGGCGGGCTCCGGGTGGACGGTGACCACCAGATCGACCCGAGGCGGCTCGCCACGGCCCTGCTGACGGCCTGTGAGCGGGCCGGGGTGGCGTTCGTACGGGAGCGGGCCGGGCGGCTGACGGTCACCGGGGACCGGGCCACCGGCGTCGAGCTGGCGGACGGCACGGCGCTGCCGGCCGGGCAGGTCGTGCTGGCGGCGGGCAGCTTCAGCGGGCGGCTGGCCGGGGTGCCCGAGCACGTACGGCCGCCGGTCCGGCCGGTCAAGGGCCAGGTGCTGCGGCTGCGGATCCCTGCCGCGTACGGCCCCTTCCTGTCCCGCACCGTGCGTGCCGTGGTGCGCGGCGGCCCGCTCTACCTGGTGCCGCGCGAGAACGGGGACATGGTCGTCGGCGCCACCAGTGAGGAGCTGGGCTGGGACACCACGGTGACCGCGGGCGGCGTCTACGAGCTGCTGCGCGACGCGCACGAGCTGGTGCCGGGCATCACCGAGCTGCCGCTGACCGAGACGATCGCCGGGCTGCGCCCGGGGACGCCGGACAACGCACCGCTTCTCGGGCCCAGCGCACTGCCCGGCCTCTTGATGGCCACCGGCCACTTCCGCAACGGTGTGCTGCTCACCCCGGTCACCGGCGACGTCATGGCCCACGCGCTGACCACCGGCGCGCTGCCCGAGGAGGCGCGGCCCTTCACGCCGCTGCGCTTCGGGCCCGCGGCCACCCCTCCCCCCGCCCCGGCGCCGCAGCGCGCCGCACTCCAGGAGCAGACCGCATGACCGCCTCGAAGGCACCCGGCCCCGCGTCCGGGGCCGTCCCCGCCGCCCCGACAGCCACTCCGACAGCCGTCCCGGCAGCCGCCCCGGTGACCGTCTCCGTGAACGGCGAGCCGCGCGAGATCCCCGGCGGCCTGCCGCTCGACCGGCTGGTGGCCACGCTGACCACCGCTTCCAGCGGGGTCGCCGCCGCCGTCAACGAAGAGGTCGTTCCGCGCAGCCAGTGGGCGGCGACCCCGCTCGGCAACGGGGACCGCGTCGAAGTTCTCACCGCAGTCCAGGGAGGCTGATCCGTACAGATGGCCGATACGTACACCATCGAGGAGACCGCCGCCCCGGAGGCGGCGCCCGGCGCGGCACCCGAAGCCGATCCGCTGGTCATCGCCGGTACGGCCTTCCGGTCCCGGCTGATCATGGGGACCGGCGGCGCGCCGAGCCTGGACATCATGGAGCGCGCGCTGCTGGCCTCCGGTACGGAGCTGACCACCGTGGCGATGCGGCGGCTGGACCCGACCGTGCAGGGCTCGGTGCTCTCCGTACTGAACAGGCACGGCATCCGTACGCTGCCGAACACCGCGGGCTGCTACACGGCCGGTGAGGCCGTGCTCACGGCCCGGCTGGCCCGTGAGGCGCTCGGCACGGACTGGGTGAAGCTGGAGGTCGTCGCCGACGAGCGGACCCTGCTGCCGGACCCGGTGGAGCTGCTGGACGCGGCCGAGACGCTGGTCGACGACGGGTTCACGGTCCTGCCGTACACCAACGACGACCCGGTGCTCGCGCGGAAGCTGGAGGACGTGGGCTGTGCGGCGATCATGCCGCTGGGCTCCCCCATCGGCTCCGGACTCGGCATCCGCAACCCGCACAACTTCCAGCTGATCACCGAGCGGGCCGGGGTGCCGGTCGTCCTGGACGCCGGGGCGGGCACGGCCTCGGACGCCGCGCTGGCCATGGAGCTGGGCTGTGCCGCCGTGATGCTGGCCTCGGCCGTCACCAGGGCGCAGGAGCCGGTGCTGATGGCGCACGCCATGCGGCACGCGGTCGAGGCGGGCCGGCTGGCGTACCGGGCGGGCCGCATCCCGCGCCGCCACTTCGCCGAGGCGTCCTCGCCCGCGGCCGGAATGGCCGAGCTGGACCCGGAGCGGCCCGCCTTCTGAGGCATCTCCGCCAGGGGCGCCGGAAGGTCCGCCACCGGCGCCTTGTACCGCCCCGTCGGTCACCGTTCGGCTGCAGTCCGGCCCGTACGGTGCAGAGGGCATGAGGGCGGTGGACAGCTGCTCGTAGACTCGTCTGCCGTGGATACCACCCTTCAGGACCCCCTGGTCGGACAGCTGCTCGACGGCCGCTACCGCGTCCAGGCGCGCATCGCCGCCGGCGGGATGGCGACGGTCTACCGCGCCGTCGACACCCGGCTGGACCGTGTGCTCGCCCTGAAGGTGATGCACCCCTCACTGGCAGCGGACGCCACCTTCGTCGAGCGCTTCATCCGGGAGGCGAAGTCGGTGGCCCGGCTGTCGCACCCGAACGTGGTCGGCGTGTTCGACCAGGGCGCCGACGGCACGTACGTGTACCTCGCCATGGAGTACGTCGCGGGCTGCACCCTCCGGGACGTGCTGCGCGAGCGCGGCGCCCTGCAGCCGCGCGCCGCGCTGGACATCCTGGAGCCGATCCTGGCGGCGCTGGGCTCGGCGCACCGGGCGGGCATGGTGCACCGCGACATGAAGCCGGAGAACGTACTGATCGGGGACGACGGCCGGGTCAAGGTCGCCGACTTCGGCCTGGTCCGCGCGGTCGACACCAATACGACCGCCACCACCGGCACGGTGCTGGGCACCGTCTCGTACCTGGCGCCCGAGCAGATCGAGGACGGCAGCGCGGACACCCGCGCGGACGTCTACGCCTGTGGCGTGGCGCTGTACGAGATGCTCACCGGCAGCAAGCCGCACAGCGGCGGCACCCCCGCCCAGGTGCTCTACCAGCACCTCCACGAGGACGTGCCGGCGCCGTCCGCGCTCGTACCGGGGCTGCCGCCCGAGCTGGACGACCTGGTCGTCGAGGCCACCGCGCGCAACCCCGAGGTGCGCCCGCAGGACGCCGTCACGCTGCTCGCGCTGGCCCGCAACGCCCGCGCGGCGCTCACGGACGAGCAGCTGGACGCGGTGCCGCCGCAGGCGCGGGCCGCGACCGGCCCGGCCGGCGCCGAGGACC
>NZ_JBEPFC010000219.1:0-8602 GCF_040301705.1 Streptomyces sp. NPDC000151
GACGTGTTCGGGCTGGCGCTCGCGCCGGGCAGCGGCATGTACCCGATCTCCCCGGCCCCGCCGGTAGCCCCGCGCAGCAACGTGCCCCCCAACACGATCGCCGCACCGACCCCCTCGTCCACCCACACCAGCACGAAGTCATCATGATCCTGCGCCGACCCGTCGTGCTGCTCGGCCAGCGCCGCGAGATTGACGTCGTTCTCGATGACGACGGGCGCGCCCAGCGCGTCCCCCAACTCGCCCAGCAGTGACCGCGAGTGCCAGCCGGGCAGGTGCGGCGCGTACCGCAGCTCGCCGGTACGCGGGTCCAGCGCGCCCGGCGTCCCGATGACGACCCCGTGCAGCTCCCCCCGGCCCAGCCCGGCCTTCTCCAGTGCCCCGTCCACGGCCGCGACCACCACCCGCGCGGTCACGCTCCCGGCGCCCTCGGCGACGACGGCGTCGGCCGCGACCCGCTGTTCCCCCACCACCGCACCGGTGATGTCCGCGACCACGGCGGTGACGCCCCCGGGGTCGGCCGACAGCGCGGCCACGTACGCCGCCGCCGGATTCACCTCGTACAGCTGCGCGCTGGGCCCGGGCCGCCCGGTCACGTTCCCGGTCGTCCGCACCAGCCCGGCCGCCTCCAGCCGTCCCAGCAGCTGCGAAGCGGTGGGCTTGGACAGCCCGGTCAGCTCCCCGATCCGGGTGCGCGTCAACGGCCCGTGCGCCACGAGCAGTTCCAGCGCGGCCCGGTCGTTCATCGCCCGCAGCACCCGAGGCGTCCCCGCCATTCCCACCCACCCGCCGTTCGTCGATCCGCGACCTGCCCGGAAGCCGATCTGTTAGGAAACTTTCCAATCAACTTCCAGGAAGGTAAGTCCCCGTCACGGGCCCGTCAATGGCCGGGGCAGGATTCAATTCAGGAGCTCGGCCCAGACGGCCTTGCCGGGCCCGAGGCGGGCGCTGACACCCCATCGCTCGGCGAGGGTGGCGACCAGCAGCAGGCCGCGGCCACCCGGGGCATGGGAATCGGGCGTGAGCGGGCGCGGTTGCCCGCACGACGCGTCATGCACCTCGATGCGTACGCCAGTGGGGGCCTCCGCAAGCGCGTCGGGGGTACGGAGCGCCAGAAGGCGGGTCTCGATATGGCGGTCGCGCGGCACGCGGGCATGGCGGACGGCGATGGACCAGGGCGGCATCGTGGTGCATGGCCAGGGTTCTTCTTTCGGAGGTTCTACCGAAAGAACTCGACCCGACCGAGTCCCTGCCGGCGCTGTATGGCGCGAAGTTGCGCAGGCTGCGCACGAAGGCGGGGTGGACCCAGCGCGAGCTGGGCGCGCAGGTGCCGATCGCGCACAGCCGCATCGCCCAGTTCGAACTGGGCAGGGAGACCCCGCCTGAGGACGTCTCCGAAGCGCTGGACCGGGTCCTCGGCGCGGACGGCGATTTGAAGGAGCTGTGGGGACACGCGAGACGGACGCCGTTTCCGGACTGGGTGCGGAGATACATGGCGTTGGAGCCGCAGGCGTGCAAAATCCGTAAGTACCTGGCGCATACGGTGCCGGGCCTGCTCCAGACCAAGCCCTATGCACGGGCATTGCTGTCCGTGGCTCACCCCAGTGTGGGGAAGAACCTGGAAGAGATGGTCACAGCCAGGACGGCCCGGCGGTCCTTGTTGGAGCGGCCGGACGCCCCGGTGTTGTGGGCCGTCCTCGACGAGGCTGTCCTTTGGCGCCGCGTAGGAGGAGCGGTCGTCATGCGTGAGCAGTTGGAGTACTTGCTGCACGTGATGGATGAGTGGGAGCACGTCACAATGCAGGTCCTGCCATTCGACCAGGGTGCGCATCCGATGCTGGGGGGATCGCTCACCGTGCTCTCCTTCCCCAACGGCCCCGACATGGCGTATCTGGAGAGTTCACACTCCGGAGAGCTGGTCGAGAAGGCTGCAACGGTCAAGGAATACGCTCTAGCATTCGACCACTTGCAGGCCCAGGCCCTGCCGTGCGCGGCATCGGCCGGCCTGATTCGGAGCGTGCTGGAGGACACCTACCGTGACGTTCGTATCCCGACCCGTTCTCGACGCCGCAGCTTGGCGCAAGTCCAGCTACAGCAACACGCAGGGCGGGGATTGCGTAGAGGTCGCTGACAACGTTCCGGGAGGTGTCGTGCCGGTGCGGGACAGCACGCGGCCGGGCGGGCCCGTGGTCGTGTTCTCCGACGACGCGTGGGTCGCGTTCGTCGACGCGCTGGGGGCTTCGTGAACCATGCATGTCCGATAGCTGCCAGCACCGCGCACTTCCTGCTGGAATTCTCTGTACCGTGCTCGACTTCGAACGCTGCTGGCGTGCCACGCTGAGCCGGGACACTCGTTTCGACGGGCTGTTCTACTCCGCCGTTGTCACCACCGGCATCTATTGCCGTCCCAGCTGCCCGGGCTGTCCCAAGCGGAAGAACGTTCGCTTCTACCGGAGCGCGGCGGCGGCCCAAGAGGCCGGATACCGCGCGTGCAAGCGGTGCAACCCGGACGCCAGCCCCGGATCGCCCGAGTGGAACCTGCGGGCCGATACGGTGGGCCGTGCCATGCGCCTGATCGCGGACGGCGTCTGTGATCGTGAAGGAGTCGGCGGGCTGGCCACACGGCTGGGGTACACCACACGTCACCTGCACCGCCTGCTCATCGCCGAGGTCGGCGTCGGCCCACAGACCCTCGCCCGCGCCCAGCGGGCGCAGACCGCCCGCATCCTCCTGGAGACGACCGGGCTGCGGATCACCGATGTGGCGATGGCCGCGGGGTTCTCCAGTGTCCGCCAGTTCAACGCCACCATGGCGGCCGTCTTCGACCGCACCCCCAGCGCTCTGAGGGACGCGGCGGGCTTGCCCACTGCTCAGGCCGCCGGAACCATCGCGGTACGCCTCGCGGTCCGCGAACCTTTCGATGGGCGGGCTCTGTTGCGCTTCCTCGCCGTACGCGCGGTCCCGGGCGTCGAGGAGGTCGAGAGCGGCACCTATCGCAGGAGCCTGCGGCTGCCACACGGCGCGGGCGCCGTCGCTCTCGCCCCACAACCCGGCTGTGTCGAGGCGCGGTTCAGGCTGGAGGACATACGGGACCTGGCCACCGCCATCCACCGGTGCCGCCACTTGCTGGACCTGGACGCCGATCCACTGGCGGTCACAGAAATCCTGGCCGATGAGCCGCTCATGGCACCTCTCGTCGCCGGCCATCCGGGGCTACGCGTACCGGGCGCGGCCGACCCCGAGGAACTCCTGCTGCGCGCCGTTCTGCGGCAGGCGCTCCCCGGGCGCCGAGCCCGGTCGGCCGCGGCCGCGCTCACGCGCCGTCTCGGCCGGCCGCTGGTGTCCCCGATGGGCGCGGTGACCCATCTCTTCCCCACGGCCGAAGCCGTGGCCGAGGCGCCGCCGGCCGACCTGCTCCCGCCCCCTGCGGCCCACCTGCTGCGCAAGGTCGCCACCGACTTGGCTGCCGGCGACCTGACACTCAGCGACGGCGGCGACCGGACGGACACCGAGCGCAGGCTGATCCGGGCCGGCCTGACCGGACAATCGGCGGGTTACCTCGTCATGCGGGCGCTCAAGGACCCCGATGTGTTCCTTCCCCAGGCTCCGGCGACCATCCGGGCGTTGCGGAGCCTGGGGGAGACGACCGATCCCGTACCGGCAGCCATGCGCCGCGCCGAGGACTGGCGCCCCTGGCGCTCCTACGCGCTCATGCAGCTGTGGAACCTGCCCGCCGACGGCTCCCGGCTCCTTACGTCTGCGCGAGAGGCACCGCGGCGTCGGCCTACGAGCCTGGCCGGGTGACTTCCTTCCGGCAGGTGTGCTGGTCCGATAGCTGCCAGACCTCGGGTACGGCCGGCTGCCAGGGTCGCTCCGGTAAGTATTCGCGCTCGCGCCCGCGATGCGCCCCGAAGCCGATCTAGGACGTGCATGACCCCGACTCCGGCCCTGCCCCCTGCCCCGAGCCCCGTCGCCTCCGAACCGCGTATGAGCCATGCGGTAGGCACGCTGATCGTCAGCAGCGTGACGACCTTTCTCCTGCCCCTGGACTACACCGTCGCCTCGGTCGCCCTGCGCGACATCCACCGCGATTTCTCTGTGAGTTTCAGCGACCAGCAGTGGGTGATCAACGGGTACACCATGGCGTTCGCCGCATTGCTGATGGCCGGTGGCGGACTCGCGGACCTCTTCGGACGCCGGAAGGTGTTCCTGTCCGGACTGGCCGTCTTTACCGCCGCCTCGCTGCTGGCCGGTCTGGCACCTGCCGTGCTCTGGCTCAACGCCGGACGGATCGCCCAAGGCGTCGGCGCCGCGGGGATGTTCAGTTCCTCCCTCGCCCTGTTGGTGCGGGAATTCACCGGCCCCCGCCGGGTCCGTGCCTTCGCCGTCTTCGGTGTCGCCTCCGGGCTGGGGGCGTCCCTGGGCCCCTTCATCGGCGGACTCGCCGTGGACCTGGGCGGCTGGCGCTGGGCGTTCCTGCTCAATGCGCCGTTCGGCATCGCCATGCTCATCCTGGGGCTGCTGCGCACCCGGGAGTCCAAGGACCCGCACGCCACCCGCCTGGACATCAAGGGCCTGGTGCTCTTCAGCAGTGCGGTGCTGCTCGTGGTCTACTCCATCGTCACAGCCCCGCAGACCGGCTGGAGCAGCCCCACCATCATCACCACCCTGGCCACGGCGGCAGTCCTCGTCATCGCCTTCATCCCCGTGGAGCTGCGACAGCCCTACCCGCTGATCGACCTGCGCCTTTTCACGAACCGCAGCTTCCTCGGCGCCAGCCTGGCCCCCTTGGTACTGTCCGTCGCCTTCTGGGGCCTGTTCCTGTACACGCCGCTCTACTTCCAAGGCGTACTGGACTACAGCCCGCTGCAGGCCGGCATGGCCATGCTGCCCTTCGCCATCCCCCTGTTCGGCGCCGGCCCCCTCGGAGCGCGCCTGGCCAACCGCATCTCCTCGCGCACTCTGCTGGGCATCGGCCAGCTCCTGGTCGCCGTCGGCGCGACTCTCCTGGCCTTCGCCCCGCTGCACAGCGACTGGACCAACTACGCCATCGGCGGCCTGATCAGTGGCCTGGGGACCGGACTCATCAACGGCGAGATGAGCAACGTCGCCATCAGCATCGTGCCCGCCGCCCGATCCGGCATGGCCTCCGGCATCAACTCCACCATGCGCATCGTCGGCATGACCGCCGGCTTCGGCGGCATCGGCGCGGTCCTGGCCGCGGCCGTCTCCCACGACCTGGCCTCCCAGGCCGGCAGCCTCCACGGCCTGCACCACAACCTGAGTGCGCTGGCCACAGAAGTAGCCACCGGCAACATCAACGGCACGGCAGCCTCTGTGCCCGCCCCCATCCGCAACGCCTTCCACACGGCGGCCGACCACGCCTTCGCCACCGGCATGCGCACAGCCTTCATCGTCGGGGCCTGTGTAGCGCTCCTGGGCGCCATCGCCGGCTTCGCGCTCATCCGCAGCCCCAAGACCGGCGCGGAGCCGACGGCCGCCGACCAGCGGTCGGCCGCGGCCTCCGGCCCCGATGACGCCGTCTCGGCAACTTCCCCGTTCGGGTAGTCAATGAGCCCGGCGTCCCCGCCGCCGCTACGGCTATTTGTTCAGGCTGGTGGACGGCCCCTGGGACGCCGGGGGAGTGATCGGGTTGCTGGCCACCGACTGGGCGGAGAGCGGGTTGTTGAAGGCCGAGGGGGCGGCCACCGCGGCCGACGGGTCGGCGGCCTCCTCGTCCTCCGCCGGGACCGGCTGGTTGCCGACGATGCGGATGCCCGCCGCGTCCAGGGCCTTCTTGATGCGCCAGCGGAGTTCGCGTGCGACGGCGAAGGATTTGCCCGGCATCGTCTTGGCGGAGACGGTGATCGTCATGGTCTCCAGGGAGACCTCGCTGAGGCCGAGCACCTCGACCGGCTCCCACAGGCGCTCGTTCCACGGCTCGGACTTGGCCATGTCCTCGCCCGCCCGGGTGATGACCTCGCGGACCTGGTCCAGGTCCTCGCTCGCGCGGAGCTGGACGTCGACACTGGCCGTGGCCCAGCCCTGGCTGAGGTTCCCGATGCGCTTGACCTCGCCGTTGCGTACGTACCAGATCTCGCCCTCGGCGCCGCGCAGCTTCGTGACCCGCAGGCCCACCTCGATGACCTCGCCGGAGGCGACGCCCGCGTCGATGGTGTCGCCGACGCCGTACTGGTCCTCAAGGATCATGAAGACGCCGGAGAGGAAGTCCGTGACCAGGTTGCGGGCGCCGAAGCCGATCGCGACGCCCGCGACGCCGGCGCTGGCCAGCAGGGGCGCGAGATTGATGTTGAGGACGGAGAGCACCGTCAGGGCCGCTGTGCCGAGAATCACGAAGGACGCGACGCTGCGGAGGACCGAACCGATGGCCTCGGAGCGCTGCCGGCGGCGCTCGGCGTTCACCAGCAGACCGCCGAGCGCGCTGTTGCGCGCGGCCACCGTGGAGCGGTTCATGCGCGCGACGAACTTCGTGATCGCGCGGCGCACCAGCCACCGCAGGACCACCGCGATCGCGACGATGAGGATGATGCGCAGACCGGCGCTGAGCCAGCTCTGCCAGTTCGCCTGCACCCAGCCGGCGGCGTCGGTGGCCTTCTCCGTGGCCTCGGATATGGAGGACGGATCCGGCGCCGCGGCGGCGACCGGAGAAGCGGACCAGTACACAGCAAGGACCTTCCGTGTGGGACAGCAGACCCGGGCGGCACGCGCCGCACATCGGGCAGACCAACCACACTAACGGGGCAACGCGGGCAGTCCGCACCCTCGTTCGGGTAGCCCCGGCCGAAATGCTGGGCAGTAAAGAAGTGTGGTCGAAAACACCTCCGACCCGTTACCTGGTCATGGTGGCGCTCCGACCAGGCACCGGGGGACACTGTGGGGAGATCGTCCCGGCGCGAGCCACGCGCCGCCGGCGTACAAGGAGGCACCCGTGCCGCATGTCCTGGTCCTCAACGCGTCGTACGAGCCGCTCGGCGTCGTACCGCTCCGCCGCGCGCTCATCCTCGTCCTCAATGAGAAGGCCGTAAGCCTCGAGGATTCCGGCGCCCTGATGCACAGTGCGACCCGCGCGATGCCCGCGCCCAGTGTGGTCCGTCTCAAGCGTTTCGTCCGGGTGCCCTTTCGGGGCCCCGTTCCGCTGACCCGCCGTGCGCTCTTCGCGCGCGACGGCGGCCGGTGCATGTACTGCGGTGGCGTCGCAACCAGCGTCGACCACGTGATCCCGCGCAGCCGTGGCGGGCAGCACACCTGGGAAAACGTGGTCGCGGCGTGTCGCCGGTGCAACCATGTGAAGGCCGACCGGCACGTCGCCGAGATCGGCTGGCGGCTGCGGCATCAGCCCGCGCCGCCGGCGGGCCTCGCCTGGCGGATCATCGGCACGGGGCATAGGGATCCGCGCTGGCTGCCATATCTGCAGCCGTACGGCGCGGAGGACGCGATGGCCCGGATCGACGCGGTTTCCGCGTAGCGGTCCGGGCCGATTTGCGACTACCCGCCGTAGCGGGCTCGGCTGTCGGTCGACTGCCCCACCGCACTGGTTGCTCGCGCAGTTCCCCGCGCCCCCTCAGGGGCGCGGGGAACTGCGCGACCAGCCACGACGTGGCGGCACCGGGCCACCGGGAGCCGGCCCTACGGCGAGACCGCGTACGCCTCCACGCCCCACAGGGAGTACCCGTACCGGGTCGCCCGCTTCTCGCCCTGGATGCGGACGAACTTCGTGTGCGGGGCGTCCATGCGGACGGACTCGCGGCCCCCGCGGCCATCGCGGACCGTCGCCGCCGTGCGCCACGTACGCCCGTCACGGGACACCTGCACGCGGTAGCGCGACGCATACGCGTCCTGCCAGTGCAGCACCACCCGCCCGAGCCGGATCGGCCGGTCCAGCGCGAACTGGAGCCAGGCGCCGTCCTCCGCCGGAGACGACCAGCGGGTCTTGGGGTCGCCGTCCGTGGCCGCCGAGGCCGGGAAGTCGGCGGTCTCGTCGCCCGAAGAGACCGCCGCCGCGCCGCGGGCCAGATCCTTGCCGCCGGTGGGCGGGAAGGTGCGGACGGTCAGGGTCTGCCGCTCGTCACCGAAGGTGACCGGGACCCTGTACGTGGCGGATCCGGCCGTCTTCGGGACGGTGAGCCGGACGCGGGCGATCGCGGTGCCGCCGCGCGGCGCGGTGAGGCGGTCCGGGGCGTGCACGGCGAAGCCCTTGGGGGCCTTGACGCGGAGCCGTCCGTGGACGTCGGCGGGGCGGCGGGAGAAGAGGCGTACGTCGACGTCGACCGTGCCGCCCGGCTCGGCGTCCGCCTCCTTGCGGGAGAGCTCCAGGCCGGCCGGTGCCGTGTCGTCGAACCAGGGGGTGAGGGACGTCACCGAGGGCGCCGGGTCGTCGTGGCCCCAGCGGAGCCGGATCGCGTCGGCGCGCAGGCCGTGGGCCGCGGTCTGGGTCCAGCCGGAGGGGGACAGGTGCCCGATGCGGCGCCAGCCCCCGCCGGGGACGCGGGCCTCGACGCTCGCGCGGCCCGCGTGCGCGGCCGGGTCGGTGAGCGCGGTGACCGCGGCGAGCGTGCGGGGGCGCGCGAAGGGCACGGTCAGTGAC
>NZ_JBEPFC010000220.1:0-8478 GCF_040301705.1 Streptomyces sp. NPDC000151
CCGCGCTCCGCGGGGCACGCGCTGCTCGCCGCGGGGCTGGCCCTCGCGGACGCATCCGGGGGCGCGTCGGGCGCGCTGTACGGGGCGCTGCTGGCCGAAACGGGTGCCGTCCTCGTACGGGCCCCGGAAGGCGCCTCCTGTACGACGGCGCTGCTCGCGGAGGCGGTGGCCGCGGCGCAGCGGGCGGTGAGCGAGCTGGGCGGGGCGCAGGTGGGTGAGAAGACGATGCTGGATGCGTTGGACCCGTTCCGGGCCGAGTTGTCCGCCGCCCGTGCGGACGAGGACTTGGCCACGGCCTGGCGGGCCGCGGCCGAGGTCGCCACGAAGGCGGCCGCCGCGACGGCGGAACTCGTACCGGCCCGGGGCCGGGCGGCGCGCATGGGCGACCTCGGTTACGGACACGCCGACGCGGGCGCCACGTCTCTGGCCTTGATCGTCACCGCCGTGGGGGCGTCGCTCGGCTGACGACCGTCCCGCCGTCGTGGCTGGTCGCGCCCACGCGGCGGAGCCGCATATCGACACGCCCCGCGCCCCTGAGCGCGCGAAGGGCCCTGCACACCATGGTGTGCAGGGCCCTTCGCGTACGGGCGGTCGTGCGACCGCGCCGTCAGGCGCTAGCGCAGGCGCGCCATCAGCGCGTGTTCCACGAGCGTGATGAGCGCGCTCTTGGCCTCGCTGCGGTGCCGTGCGTCCGTCGTGATGATCGGGGCGTCCGGGCCGATCTGGAGGGCCTCACGGACCTCGTCCGGCGTGTACGGCTGGTGTCCGTCGAAGCCGTTGAGGGCGATGACGAACGGCAGGCCGCTGTTCTCGAAGTAGTCGACCGCGGGGAAACAGTCCGCCAGGCGGCGGGTGTCGACGAGGACGACGGCGCCGATGGCGCCGCGGACCAGGTCGTCCCACATGAACCAGAAACGGTCCTGGCCGGGCGTGCCGAACAGGTACAGGATCAGGTCCTGGTCGAGCGTGATACGGCCGAAGTCCATCGCCACCGTCGTGGTGGTCTTGTCCGGCGCGTGCGTCAGGTCGTCGATGCCCGCCGAGGCGGAGGTCATCACGGCTTCGGTACGCAGCGGATTGATCTCGGAGACGGCCCCGACGAAGGTCGTCTTGCCCACGCCGAAGCCGCCCGCCACCACGATCTTCGCGGAGGTGGTGGAGCGGGCTGCACCGCTAGAGCTTGCGAAGTCCACTGAGCACCCTTTCGAGCAGTGTCACATCTGGCTGTCCGCCGGCGGACTCGTCACCGCCGGGCTGATGGATGGCGACGAGTCCGGCCTCCGCCAGGTCGGCGACGAGGATCCGGGCGACGCCGAGGGGAATGGAGAGGAGCGCGGAGATCTCGGCGACCGACTTGATCTCGCGGCACAGATGGCAGATGCGCTGATGCTCCGGCAGCTGGCCCTGGAGCTGAGCCGGCGCGGCCGTGGTGTGCACCAGTGCCTCGATGGCGAGCTGGTAGCGCGGCCGGGTGCGGCCCCCGGTCATGGCGTACGGGCGGACCAGCGGGTTCTGCGCGCCGCCGGTGGGCGCCGACGGCTCGGTGCGCCGGTGCGGCTGCACCGGCTCTATGCGCGGAACCCGGGGCCCCTCGTCGCCGTAGCCGTAAGGAGACGGGGAGGGGCTGCCGTACGTCGTGTCGTAGGGCTGGTGCTGCGGCGCGGGCCGCGGCTGCCGACGACTCGGCGCGGACGGGAAGTTGAAGCGGTTGTACTGGGTTTCGCCCTGCGACTCGGGCAGATGCCCGGAATCGTACGGGTATCCGCTAGGGGGCGTTGCCACGTTTCCTCCTCCAACTTGCCAATCCGACGCCGGTCGCGCCACCGCACCCTATGGTGCGGTGGCGAGAAACGCACTGCCTGTCTGTCAGTTGAGAAGGCTGCCCTGCAGTTCGGCGCGCAGGTCGGGCGTGAGAACGCTGCCCGCGCGGTCGACCAGCAGGGCCATCTCGTAACCGACGAGGCCGATGTCGCACTCGGGGTGCGCCAGTACGGCCAACGACGATCCGTCCGAGACGGACATGATGAAGAGGAACCCGCGTTCCATCTCCACCACGGTCTGGTTGACGCTCCCGCCTTCGAAGATGCGGGAGGCACCCGAGGTCAGCGAGGTGAGCCCGGAGGCCACCGCCGCCAACTGATCGGCTCTGTCCCGAGGGAAACCCTCGGACATGGCGAGGAGGAGACCGTCTGCGGAGACCACGACCGTGTGGGACACACCGGGGGTGTTGTCCACGAAGTTGGTGATCAACCAGTTCAGGTTCTGCGCCGCCTGGCTCATCGGGCTCACACTAACGCTCCTGATCGTAGGTGCTGCCGGGGCCGAAGCCCTGTTGGTCATTCTTGGGTGCCTCCATACCGGCACTGCGTCCCTGCTGGACACCGCGGCGCAGGTTGCTCAGCCTGCCCCGGACGTCCTCGGGCGCACGGGAGACCTGGGGGCCGCCCTGCGGGGTCTGCTCCGCGGTGCCCTCGACCAAGTTGGCCTTGGGCACCCGCCGGGGGAGACCGGAGGAGGTGATTCCGCCCGCCTTCGGCTCGCGAAGCTGCTCCGCCCGCTGCCAGCGCTCGTCGTTGGCGGTACGCCAACCAAAGCTGTCCTCCGACGTGCTCCGCTGCTGCGGGGGCGACGCCGGCTCCTCGGGCTGCTGCCACTCCTGCTGCCCTGGGGCCTTGTCACCTCCGCGGCGCGGAAGGCCGGCGTCGGTCAGGGAGTGGGTTTCGCTCGGGGTGGGACCCGGACGATCGAATGCTACGCGTTCCTGCGGCTGCGCGGGAGCGTCGGGACCATTGTGGTCCGATTCCGCTTGACCGCCGAAGTACCCCTGGAACGGAGCGGGTTCGCTCCATCCGGGGTGCTGCCGGCCGTCGGCGGGGTACTGCGGCTGCTCGCCGGTGAGCTCCGAAGAGCCCTGGTCGAACAGGTTCTGACCACCGAAGGAGCGGTCGTCGTAGGCGCCGGCGGGCCCGTCGTAGGACTGCTGCCCGGCGGCCTCCTGGGGGGCGTACGGCTGCTCGTGGAAGCCGTCGTACGCGGCGCCCGAGCCCTCCGCTTCGCCGCGCCGGGGGAGTCCGCCGAAGTCCTGCGCGGGGTTCCGCGCCGGGTGGTGAGCGGACTCCTGGCCGGGCGCACCGTGCTGCGGAGCGCCGTTCTGTGCCTCCAGCGCCGCGCGGCGCTCCTCGCGGAGCAGCGAGCGGCCCACGGGGTCCAGCTCCGCTGAGCCGTCCGACGGCCGGTAGTGGTCGTCGAAGCCGAGCTCCGCGGCGGTGCGCATGTCCTCGGGCTGCTGGAACGGCTGCGGGTGCTCCGGCATGATCCGGGAGACCGTGAAGTCGTCCTCGAAGGTGTCCTCGCCGCCACCGCCGTGGGTGATCGCCTCCGGCAGCATGACCAGCGAGGTGGTGCCGGCCGTCTCGCCCGAGGGGCGCAGCTGGACGCGGATGCCGTGCCGGTCCGCCAGCCGGCCGACCACGAAGAGGCCCATGCGCTGGGAGATCGCGATGTCGACGGTCGGCGGGTTGGCCAGCTTGTGGTTGATGTCCGCGAAGTCCTCGGGGGTGAGCCCGATGCCCTTGTCGTGGATCTCGACCATCACGCGGCCGTCCGGGAGACGGGTCGCGGTGACCCGCACCTTGGTCTGCGGCGAGGAGAACGTGGTGGCGTTCTCCAGCAGCTCCGAGAGCAGGTGCACGAGGTCGGTGACGGCCTGGCCGTGGATCTCGCTCTCGGGGACGCCCTGGAGCTCGATGCGCTCGTAGGACTCCACCTCGGAGGTGGCCGCGCGCAGCACGTCGATCAGCGGGACCGGCTGGGTCCAGCGGCGGCCCGGCTCCTCGCCCGCGAGGATGAGGAGGTTCTCGCCGTTGCGGCGCATGCGCGTGGCGAGGTGGTCCAGGCTGAAGAGGTTCTCCAGCTGGTCCGGGTCCGCCTCGTTGTTCTCCAGCTCCGTGATGAGGGTCAGCTGCCGCTCGATCAGGCCCTGGTTACGGCGCGAGAGGTTGGTGAAGATCGCGTTGACGTTGCCCCGCAGCAGCGCCTGCTCGGCGGCCAGCCGCACGGCCTCACGGTGGACCTGGTCGAACGCCCGCGCGACCTCGCCG
Organism: Streptomyces sp. NPDC000151; assembly: GCF_040301705.1. Classification (NCBI taxonomy): domain Bacteria; kingdom Bacillati; phylum Actinomycetota; class Actinomycetes; order Kitasatosporales; family Streptomycetaceae; genus Streptomyces; species Streptomyces sp. NPDC000151. Next base: position 4,101 of record NZ_JBEPFC010000220.1, read on the forward strand.
ATCTCGTCCGTGGTGGAGATCGGGATCGGCTTGACGCGGGTGTCGACCCGGCCCGGGTCCGTACGGGAGAGCTGGTCGACCAGCATCGGCAGCCGCTGCTCGGCGATGCCGAAGGCCGCGGTGCGCAGCTGCTGCATGTTGCGGGTCATCGAGCGGGCCATCAGGCCGGCGATGAGGAAGGCGATGATCAGCGCGCCGAGCGCGACGCCGGAGTCCACGAAGGTGGTCTGCCGCGCGTCCGAGGAGATCTGCGCGGCCTCGGCCACCGCCTTGTCGGCGAGGTCCTTCTCGATGCCGCGGTACATGTCGAACTTGCCGGTGGACGCCGCGAACCAGGTCTGCGGCGTGACGCCCTTGGCGGCGAGCAGCTGCGGCGGGGCGCCGGAGGAGATCGCCTGGACCATCGCGTCGATGGACGGCGGCGCCCGGAACGACCGGCCGGCCGCGGTGGCCTGCTTCCGCGCCTGGGCCGCCTGCTCCTGCCCCTTCTTCTTGAGGGCCGCGGAGTCCTTCTTCAGGCGCTCGACGTCCTCGGGGGTGCCGCCGGAGGTGTACTCGCCGATGGCGATGTTCTCCAGGTAGGCGTACGACGCGAACGCGGTGAGCTGCTTCTTGCGCTCCTTGGCGCCGGCCGCCGGGTGCACCAGCAGGTGGGTGCCGATGGAGCGCTGCAGGGAGGTGGCGGCCTTCGCCAGCGAGACGGCGTAGACCGTGCGCCCGTAGGAGGTGATGTTGCCGGTGCCCAGCCCCAGCTCGTTGGAGAACTCCATCAGCGGGTGCTGGACCTCGGTGTAGCCCTCCTCGGTCTGCACGCCGGTCAGCTGCGAGGTGTAGGCCACCTTGCGCAGCATGTCGAGCTTGGGCTCGACCTTCTCGAAGACCGCGAGGCGGCGCTTGAGGCCCTCCTTGTCGGGCATGTTCTTGACCGCGTCGTGGAAGTCGGCGGCGGCGGCGTCGGTGTCGGCCCGCGCGTCCCGCACGACCGGGTCGTTCGGCTTGCCCTGGAGGAGCGGCGCCGCGGTGCGGTCCCGCTCGTCGACGAGGGCCTGGCCGTAGGTGGCGGCCGCCTGGACCAGCTTCGCGGTGTTCTCGGCGTCCTGGGCCTCGTTCCAGGTCCCGACCGAGGTGTTCACCCGCAGCCCGGCGAAGATCAGCGCCAGGATGACGGGGAGCAGCAGGATGGCGTTCAGGCGGGTGGCCACGCGCCAGTTGCGCGGGGACATCCGGTTGCCGCGCACGGGCTGGCTGCTCAGCGGACTTTCAGGCGCGTCGGAAGGCGACGCCGTATGACGCGGCGGCGGTGTGAAGTTGCCCCGCTGCGCCGCCTGCTGCGGCGCGGGGCCCGACTTGCTTCGCCTCACTCGACCAACAACCTCTCGGCGCCGGCACGCACGTATCTCGCTGTGCCGTTTTCGTTCTGGGCGTTACCTACTCCGGAGTTCAGCGAATTCCAGCACGTCAGGGCCGCGCGTTCCAAACAGTGCGCAAAAGATGAGCAAGCCCTGCGGGACGCCAGATAAAAGGGGCGTTAAGGGCGAGGCGCGGCAAAAGGCGGGGGAAACGTGAACACAGTGGAGCCGCCTGTGCGCATCCGGTGTCGAGGTCCCGGGATTTCTCTGTCGAAACGTTATGAACGCCGGGGCCCGGCGTGTCCAAGGACACAGCGCACCCCGGCGCAACTGACCGTACGGCAGCGCTACTTGAGTCGCGCCATGAGAGCGTGTTCGACGAGCGTGATGAGGGCACCCTTGGCCTCGTCGCGGTGCCGGGCATCGGTGGTGATGATCGGCGTGTCGGGGCCGATCTGCAGCGCTTCGCGCACCTCGTCGGGGGTGTACGGCTGCTGCCCCTCGAACCCGTTCAGCGCGATCACGAACGGCAGCCCGCTGTTCTCGAAGTAGTCGACCGCGGGGAAGCAGTCGGAGAGCCGGCGGGTGTCGACGAGTACCACGGCACCGATCGCACCGCGGACCAGATCATCCCACATGAACCAGAAACGGTCCTGGCCGGGTGTGCCGAACAGATAAAGAATCAAATCCTGATCGAGGGTGATACGCCCGAAATCCATGGCGACGGTGGTCGTCGTCTTGTCCTGGACGTGACTGAGGTCGTCGATGCCCGCGGAAGCGGACGTCATCACGGCCTCGGTACGCAGCGGATTGATCTCGGAAACCGCCCCGACAAAGGTCGTTTTGCCCACGCCGAAACCGCCCGCCACCACGATCTTCGCGGACGTGGTCGAACGGGGCGCGGCGTCAGAGCTTGCGAAGTCCACTGAGCACCCTCTCCAGCAAGGTCACATCGGGCGTGCCGCCGGCCTCACCGCTGCCGCCGGGCTGGTGGATCGCCACCATGCCGGCCTCGGCCAGGTCGGCGACCAGGATTCTGGCCACCCCCAGCGGTATGTGCAGCAGCGCGGAGACCTCCGCCACCGACTTCACCTCGGCGCACAGATGGCAGATGCGCTGGTGCTCCGGCAGCAGCCCGGGCAGCTGGGAGGGATCGGCCGTGGTGCTGACCAGCGCCTCGATGGCGAGCTGGTAGCGCGGCCGGGTCCGGCCTCCGGTCATCGCGTAAGGGCGGACCAGTGGCTGGTCGCCCCCGTCGTCGCCGTACGGCTGGCTGGTATAGCCGTACGGGCCGGGCGAAGCGGGTGGCGGGGTCATGGGTCCTCCGGGCTGGACAACTGGCTGTCGTCGGGTCGGGCCGGTGGGGGGTTCTTCGGCACGTGGAATCGGTGGCGGGTCAGTTGAGCAGGCTGCCCTGCAGCTCGGCCCGCAGGTCCGGCGTCAGCACGCCGCCCGCACGGTCCACGAGCAGGGCCATCTCGTAACCGACGAGGCCGATGTCGCACTCGGGGTGCGCCAGTACGGCCAGCGACGATCCGTCGGAGATCGACATGAGGAAGAGGAACCCCCGCTCCATCTCCACCACGGTCTGGTTGACGTTCCCGCCCTCGAAGATGCGGGACGCGCCGGATGTCAGGGAGGTGAGCCCGGAGGCCACCGCGGCGAGCTGGTCGGCCCGGTCCCGCGGGAAGCCCTCGGACATCGCGAGCAGCAGACCGTCCACCGAGACGACCACCGTGTGGGACACCCCGGGGGTGTTGTCCACGAAATTGGTGATCAACCAGTTCAGGTTCTGCGCCGCCTGGCTCATCGGACTCAACTAACGCTCCTGCTGGTGAGTGGGGTCCACGACGGGATGCGTGCCGGTGTGCCCGGCCTGCCGGCCCTGCTGGATGCCCCGGCGGAGATTGGTCAGCCGGCCGCGCACGTCGTCGGGCGAACGGGAGACCTGCGGGCCGCCCGGACGCTGCTCCTGCTGCGCGGTGCCTGCCACGAGGTTCGCACGGGGAACGCGGCGCGGCAGACCGGAGGTGGTGATCCCGCCCGCCGCCGGCTGGCGGACCTGCTCGGCCCGGCGCCAGACGTCGTCGTTGGGCGAGGAACGCCACTGGGCCTGCGCCTGAGCGCCGCTGTCGGCCGGCTCGCGCCGGGGCAGCCGCGGCGCCTCCGGGGCGCTCTGCGGCCGGCTCACGGGCTCCTCGGCCGCGCTGCCGCCCGGCTGGGTGAACCAGTTCGACTCGATCGTGTCGAAGATCGGCGAACCCGCGTCGCCCGTGCTCCGCGGCGCGGGGCCGCCGAGCAGGTCGGCGTCGTCCGGAGCGGAGTGCGGCTGCTGCTGTACGGGGACCTCACCGGACCGGGGCGCGCGCCCGAAGGCACCGTCCCGGCCGAAGGCGTCCTCGCGGCCGAACGCGTCGTCCCGGCCGAAGGAGTCGGCGTCGTACGCCTGGCCGCCGCGCGCCGGGGCCTCCTCGCCGCGTGCTGCCGCCGGAGCGCTCTCCTCGGCGGGGCGGCCGCCCTGCTCGGACTGCGGGGCGAACTCGCCGCTCCACATCGGGCTGGTGGGCCCGGCGGGCGCCGGGGGAGACGCGGGCGCCTGTTCGGCGGACTGTCCGGAGGACGGTGCCGAGGGCAGCTCGAACTCGCCGGTCCACATGGGGCGGGCGCCCTGTGCGGGCGTACCGCCCTGCGGGGAGGGCGCGCCGCCCTGTGCGGGGGACGTGCCGCCCTGAGCGGGGGACGTGCCGCGCGCCGGGGGGTTCGCGCCGGGGCGCCGGCCGCCGAAGTCCGGGCGCTCGAACTGCGCCGTGTCACCGGGGCCGCCGGCCGCCGGGCGCTCGAACTGCCCGGTCGGCTCGGGACGCTGGTACTGGCCGGTCAGCTCCGGACGCCGGTGCTGGCCGGTGCTCTCCGGCTCCTCGTGGCCGCGCGGGTGGTCCTCCTGGCCGGGGCGGGGCGCCAGCGGCCAGTCGTCGGCCGCCTCGCCGCGTTCGCGGCGCGCACCCCAGCTGGAGCCGGGCTGCTGGCTG
>NZ_JBEPFC010000221.1:0-8426 GCF_040301705.1 Streptomyces sp. NPDC000151
GGCGCCGCGGGAGCCGCCGCGGGCGCTGCCTGGGCAGCCGGCCCGGCCGGGGGCGTCTCCGGGTCGTCCACGCTGATCCCGTAGTCCGTGGCCAGCCCGGCGAGCCCGCTGTCGTAGCCCTGGCCGACCGCCCGGAACTTCCAGCCGCCCTGCCGCCGGTAGAGCTCGCCGAGCACGAAGGCGGTCTCCACGGTGGCGTCCTGGCTGTCGAACCGTACGAGCTCGGCGCCACCGGAGGCCGCGGGCGCGGCACTCCCGGGGCCCGCGCCCGTCGCGTCAAGGAGGCGGACGCTCAGCCCGGGCACCTGACCGAACGTTCCGCCGTCCGCGGAGGCCGCGAGCACCACCCGCTCGACGGCCGGCTCGACGGCGGTGAGGTCGACGGCGAGGGTGTCGGTCGTGGTGCCCGCCGCCGCGCGCTTGCCCTCGTAGCGCACGGCGCCCGAGGCGTGCGCCGGCTGGTTGTAGAACACGAAGTCGCCATCGTCGCGCACCTTCCCGCCGCTCAGCAGCAGCGCCGAGGCGTCCACGTCCGGCACGCCGCTTCCGGTCCGCCAGCTCAGCTCGATCCGTACCGCTCCGGCATCCACCGGAGCGTTGCCCCCCTTGGGCATCGACATGGCCGCCTCCTTCGGATTCGCGCTCCCGCTTCGCGGCGCGCCGCCCTTCCAACCTAGGGGTTCTCCGAGGGCTCCCGGATGCCTCGCAGGAGGCAAGATTTCACCTCCCAGTGAGCCGCCCTTTACACGATTCAAACGGGCGTTGGCGACCGATTTCCCCGAGTTCGCTCACATTAGTGATCCGCAACCACTACCGACACGTAAAACAACCCTCTTTTCAGGCTCCCCAACCAGCACATCGTGGGCTTAACTTAAGAGGCATGACCTCCCCCCGCTCTACCTACGGCGGCGGCTACTACGCTTCGCCCTCCTTCCCGGACACCCCGATCTACGACAGCCTCGTCGCCGAGCGCGGCACACCCCAGATCGCGCCGATCAGGGTCCAGCCTCCGTACGACGTCGGCTCGTCCTCGTCCTCGTCCTACTCGTCACCGGCCCTGCCGGCGCTGCCCGCGCTCCCCTCCGGCCCCTCCGCGGCCCCCGCCCAGCACGGCTATCCCGGCCAGGCTCCGATGCAGCCCGCGCCCACGCCCTACATCCCGCAGCAGGCCGCCGGCCCCCAGGGATACCCGGGCCAGCAGCAGCCGCGGCGCCCGATGAGCACGGGGTACGAAGCGATGCGCCCGGCGGCCCCGGTCGCGCCGCGCCCCGCTCCGTACGAGGATCCGTACGGCCGCCCGCAGCATCCGCGGGGCTACTGACCCGCCGCCCGCTCGGCCAACTGTCCGGCCGCCCGGTCAAATGTCCGACCCGGCTGGCAGGATGGGCACATGCCGAACTCGCGCCTCCGTGCCCTCCAGCTGTACCCGGTGAAGTCTCTTGCGGGGACCTCCCCCGGCTCGGCCGCCGTGGAGCCATGGGGCCTGGCCGGGGACCGGCGCTGGCTGCTGGTCGACGAGGAGCGGCGGCTCGTCACGCAGCGGTCCCGGCCGCGGCTGGCACTGGCCGTCGCGGAGGCGCGGCCCGACGGGGGAATCGGGCTCAGCGCGCCGGGGATGCAGGACCTGTCCGTGGAGGTCCCTGTCCCCGGCGCGACCGTGCCGGTGCAGGTCTGGCACGACAAGGTGGACGCCGTGCCCGCGTCCGCCGCGGCCGCCGAGTGGTTCAGTACGTACCTGGGCGCCGAGGTCACGCTCGTGCACATGGACAATCCAGCCGTGCGCCGGTCCGTGCGCCAGGACTACGCCCTGCCCGGTGAGACGGTGAGCTTCGCCGACGCCTTCCCGCTGCTGCTCACCACGTCGTCCTCGCTGGACGCGCTCAACTCCCTGATCGCCCAGGGCGACCACGCCGACGAGGGCCCGCTGCCCATGGACCGCTTCCGGCCGAACGTCGTCATCGAGGGCACGGCCCCGTGGGCAGAGGACGGCTGGAAGCGGGTGCGGATCGGCGAGATCGCCTTCCGTGTCGCCAAGCCCTCCGGCCGCTGCGTGGTGACCACCACCGACCAGCGCACCGCCGAGCGCGGCAAGGAGCCGCTGCGCACGCTCGCCCGCCACCGCCGCTTCGGCGACGACCTGGTGTTCGGGCAGAACCTCATACCCGAGTCGCGCGGCACCCTCTGTGCCGGCGACCCCTTCGAGGTCCTGAGCTGACGTCAGCCCGTGTCCTTACGCAGCCGCCACCACGTTTCCGCGCACCGCCGCGTCCCGAGTCCGCCGACCCGGCGGCGCCGCCCTCGCCCACCGCGTTGCGGGGCCCTGTTCCGCCTGCATAAAGTGAGCGCATTGCGGTGGCGACAGGGAGATTCACGTGCGCATGCCTGCCGGGGACGCGGCGCGAGACCGCCTCATCCCGGTGCACCGGATGCGGCCCGGCGACCACGCCTTCGTCAGTTACGACGACGACGAGATCCGCTGGGACGTCCTGACGGCCTTCACCCGGCTCGGTCTGGCCCGCGGCGAGCGGGTCATCGTCTTCCCGCGCCCCGGTCTGCCCGAGGAAGAGGTCCTGGCGCGGCTGGACTTCCCCAACCGCACGACGGCGACGGCCCGTATCAGGGGCCAGTTGGTGCTCAGCAGCATGCGCCGGCTCATCAGCCCCGACCCCGCCTTCACGGCGGACCGGCAGTGGAGCCGGCTGCGCGAGGAGACCGCACAGGCCGTCGCGGAGGGGTACACGGGCCTGCGGGCCTTCATCGACATGCACTGGGTGCCGGACCTCGGCGCGGACGTGCACACGATGATGCACCGCGAGTCGAACGCCCACGAGCTCTTCAAGGGCCGCCCGTACAGCGAGATCTGCGCGTACGACCGGCGCTGGTTCGCGCCGGAGGTGCTGACCGCCATGGCTGAGGCGCATCCCCGCAACCTCCTGGAGCAGCTCGGCGCGATGCACACGGAGCGGACCCCGGACGGCGCGCTCCGCTTCGTAGGTGAGGCCGACGCCGCGACGAAGCAGCCGTTCCTCACCGCCCTGGAGCTCGCCCTGGCGCAGGGCACGGGTGCGGGCCGGCTCGTCGTGGACCTGAGCCGGCTGCACTTCCTGTCGGTCGGCTGCGCCACCGGCCTCCTCACGCTCGTCCAGGGGGCGAGTGGCCTTCCCCGGGTCGAGGTCCGCGGCGACCCGGTACAGCTCCGCACGCTCCAGCGGCTGGGAGCGGCATCGATTTCGCGGCTGACGCTGTCGGAGGTGACGCGACCGTGCTGATCCCCGAGTCCGCTCGTCCCCAGGGCGCCGGCGACGAACCGAGCGTCAGATACCTGCTGCAGCGGCGCTTCACCGCCCGGCTGCTCCCGCAGGTGCGGCTGCTCGTCGAGGAGTGCGCGGCCCGTGAGGGCCTGGCCGAGCCGCGGCGCGGGGAGTTCGTGCTGGCGGTGGACGAGGTTGCCGGTAACGCCGTCGAGCACGCGGGCGGCAGCGGCCGGCTGGTCCTGCGCCGGATCGACGACGAACTGGAGTGCCTGGTCATCGATTCGGGCCCGGGCTTCACGGAGGACGTCATCCCCGAACTGCTGCCGGGCCTGGACGGCGCGCCCACGGGGCGCGGGCTGTGGATGGCCCGGCTGGTCGCCGACCGGCTGACGATCGCCGCGGGCGCGGCGGCCGGCGCGGTGGTCACACTGGCGATACGACTGTACTGAAACACCCGCGAGAAGGCCTCTGGAGGGCCGCTGGACGCTCTTGAGCGACCTCTTGCGCCCGGAGGGCACCCCGCGTACGTCTGCGCCCTCTCCCGGCCTCTCACCGCGCGCCCGCCATCCCGACCGCCATCCCGACCGCCGCCCCGATCGCCGCCCCCGACGGCGATAGAGTGGCGGCCCGTACCCGTCCGGTGATTTTGCGCGCTCTTCATGAACACCGTGCATGAAGGGCCCCCAATGAGGTAGTTACGGACACGGAAGGGGGTGCCGGACCGTGCGAGCGATGAGTGGACTGTGGCGTTGGCGGCGTAATCCGCTGCGGCGCAGGACCGATCTCGCCGAGGCGTGGCTGGCGCTCGGCGCCGCCCTCCTGATCGCGTTCGGGGCCTCGGCGGTCGGCTGGGCGACCGCCCGGACCGCCGGTGACGCACTCCTGGACACCGTACGGACCCAGCACGCCCAACGGCACCTGGTGCGGGTCCAGGTGGACCGGCTGCTGCCGCATCCCCCCGTGGACCCCGACCCCGAGACGGCCACGCGGCGCGACGCGCACCGCAGGGTGCTCGCCAACTGGCGCGGCGTGGACGGCAGCCGGCACCTCGGGCCCGTTGCGGCGCCGCGTCCGGTGGTGCCCGGTGACCGCTTCCGGATCTGGACCGACGACCGCGGCCGGATCGTGCCCCGCCCGTTGGACGTCACGACCGCGAACTCCCATGCGGTGCTCGCCGGCCTGGGCGCGGCGGCGCTGGCCGGCGCCGCGGTCGAGGGCGGCCGCAGGCTGGTGCTGTGGCAGCTGATGCGCCGCCGGTACCGCCGCTGGGACGAGGAGTGGGAGCGCGCGGGCCAGGACTGGGGACGGGCCGGCGCCGGCAGCTGAGCACGCGCCGCCCGCAGGACACGGAGTGCGTCACCGCCCGTAGGACGAGGTGCCGACCACGTCAACTGCCGTACGCCGAGCGCGCTACGGTGGTGCAGCCAGCCGCTCGGCTGGGGCCTGCGCAGCCCGTACGCGGACATACACGCGCGTACCACCGCGGGCCGGAAACAGCCGCACGAGGTGGGGGCACGACATCGCCATGGCACAGGGCTCGGTCCAGGTCACGCACTCCGGGACGTCGCGCTGGCGGCGTCGCACAGGGGAGTACAGCTCCCTGGCCGCCGCCCTCGAAGCAGCCGGGGACGGCGATGTGCTGACCGTCGCGGCGGGCACGTACCGGGAGAACCTCGTGCTGCGCCGCGCGGTGACGCTGCGCGGGCCCGACGGGGCACGCGGCTCGGTGCGGATCGCGCCCGCCGACGGCGTCGCGCTGACCGTACGCGCCTCGGCGACTCTGCAGGACCTGCACGTGGAGGCGCAGGACTCGGCGGCGCCCGCCCTCCTGGTGGAGGACGGCGCGCCGGAGCTCACCGGGCTGCGCGTGGTGACGCGGTCCGCGACCGGTATCGAGGTGCGCGGCGGCGCCCGGCCCACGGTGCGGCACTGCACGGTCGACAATCCGGGCGGCGTGGGCATCAGCGTGCTGGACGGGGCGGGCGGCGTCTTCGAGGAGTGCGAGGTGCTGGCGGCCGGACAGGCGGGCGTGGCGGTGCGCGGCGGGGCGCATCCGCGGCTGGAGCGCTGCCGGGTGCACCACGCGAACGGCGCCGGCCTGACGGTGAACGGCGAGGGCAGCGCGGTCGAGGCGGTCGGCTGCGAACTGTACGAGATCAAGGGCGCGGGCGTGCAGATCGCCTCGCGCGCCACCGGACACCTCACCGACTGCACGGTGCACCGCACTTCGGCCGACGGCATCACCCTGGACACGGACGCGGTGCTCACGGTCGCCGACTGCGACATCCACGACATACCGGAGAACGCGCTGGACCTGAGGTCGCGTTCGGTGCTGACGCTGACCCGCAGCCGGGTGCGGCACTTCGGGCGCAACGGCCTGTCCGTATGGGACCCGGGCACCCGGGTGGACGCCAACCAGTGCGAGATCCACGACAGTACGGGCGACTACCCGGCGGTGTGGGTGAGCGACGGCGCGACGGCCGTCCTGGACTCGACCCGGGTGCACGACGTGCCGGACGCGCTCTTCGTGCTGGACCGCGGTTCGCGGGCGGATGTGGTCGATTCCGATCTCGCGCAGGTACGGAACACCGCCGTTTCGGTCAGCGACGGCGCGACCGTGCAGCTCGACGACTGCCGCATCCGGGAGGCCGCGACCGGCGCGTGGTTCCGCGACCACGGGAGCGGCGGCACGCTCTCGGGCTGCACGATCGAGGACACCCAGACGGGCGTGATCGTCACCAAGGGCGCCGACCCGAACGTCGAGCGGTGCACGGTCAGCACGCCGGCCGAAGCGGGCTTCTACGTGTCCGCGGAGGGCCGCGGCACCTTCCACAACTGCCGGGTCACGGGCAGTTCCGGCTACGGCTTCCACGTGATCGACGGCTGCCGCACGACGCTGACGCGGTGCCGCACGGAGCGGTGCGCGCGCGGCGGGTACGAGTTCGCCGAGGACGGGCCGACGGCGGTGGACTGCACCAGCGACGAGAGCCGGATGACCCAGCCGGCGGCCGCGGCGGCGCCGACCGGTCTGCCCTCTCCGACGGCCGCTCCGGCGCCTGTGACCGCCGCGCAGCCCGCGGGCACGGCCGGCCTGCTGGGCGGCGCTCCCGTGGCGCCCACGGCGCCTCAGACGCCCGCCGAGCCCATCCTGGACACCCGGCCCTCGGAGGAGGTCCTCGGCGAACTGGACACGCTCGTCGGCCTGGACAGCGTCAAGCGCGAGGTGCGCAGCCTGATCAACATGATCGAGGTGGGGCGGCGCCGGCGGCAGGCGGGCCTGAAGGCCGCCTCGGTCCGCCGCCACCTGGTCTTCACCGGTTCCCCCGGCACGGGCAAGACCACCGTCGCACGGCTGTACGGCGAGATCCTGGCGTCGCTGGGCGTACTGGAGCGCGGCCACCTCGTGGAGGTCTCCCGGGTGGACCTGGTCGGCGAGCACATCGGGTCGACGGCCATCCGTACCCAGGAGGCGTTCGACCGGGCCCGCGGCGGGGTGCTCTTCATCGACGAGGCGTACGCGCTGTCCCCGGAGGACTCCGGGCGCGACTTCGGGCGCGAGGCGATCGACACCCTGGTGAAGCTCATGGAGGACCACCGGGAGGCGGTGGTGGTCATCGTGGCGGGCTACACCGCCGAGATGGAGCGCTTCCTGGCGGTCAATCCCGGTGTCGCCTCCCGCTTCTCGCGGACCATCAGGTTCGGCGACTACGACCCCGAGGAGCTGCTGCGGATCGTCGGGCAGCAGGCCGAGGAGCAGGAGTACCACCTCGCCGACGGCACCTCCGAGGCGCTGCTGAAGTACTTCACCGCGCTCCCGAAGGGGCCGTCGTTCGGCAACGGGCGCACCGCCCGGCAGACGTTCGAGGCGATGGTCGAACGGCACGCGGGCCGGGTGGCGCAGCTCCCCGACCCGAACACCGACGACCTCACGCACCTCTACTCCGAGGACCTGCCGGCGCTGCCCTGAGACGCGGCGGGCCGCTCTCCGGGGCCGGGGTCCCGCTCGACGTCCGGCCCGCCGGGCTGCTGCGGTATCCCGGGCGCCAGGTGGGCGAGGAGTTCGGCGCGTGCCGTCTCGAACACCGGGTCCGCCTGGTAATCACCGTGTCCGAGGGTCTGGGCGGGCAGCGGGTGCTGGAGGGTGCGCCCGAAGACCAGCGGGTCGCGCAGCGGCCCGCGGTCGATCTCCGCGCCGTCCTCACAGGTGAGGCGGACCGGACCGCCGATGGGGTCGGTGAACCGCCACAGGTTGCGCCAGGCGTCCATCTCGCGGTGCAGCCCGGTGAGCGCGGCGGGCCCGAAGAACGCCGGGAACCAGCGTCCGTACAGGCGCTCCAGCGGCGACCCGTACGTGAGCAGCGCGACCCGGCTGCGCGTCACCGGGTCCAGCTGCCAGACGGCGGCGGCCGCGAGCACGCTGCCCTGGGAGTGCCCGGAGAGGACCAGGCGCCCGTCGTGGGTCTCGGTCCAGGTGGCCATCCGCCAGGTCAGGTCCGGAACGGCGCGCTCGGCGTAGCACGGGGGCGCGAACGGGTGCGCGGCGCGCGGCCAGAAGGTGCCGACGTCCCAGAGGATGCCGATGGTGCGGCGGGCCGAGGCGTCCTTATAGGCGCGGCGCCCCATGGCGAGCATGAGGACGACGCCGGCGCCCATCAGCCAGGAGCCGAGCGCCTGCGCCGTCTCGGCGACGGCGTCCACGAAGACGGGCGCGCCGTCCAGCGCCCGGCCCGGCGGCAGGCCCGTGAGCTGGGCGCCGAGCACCGCACCCGTACCGAGCACGAAGGTGACGGCCGTGATCACGCCGATCAGCACCGGCGCCCGGTCGGTGAGCCCCGCGCGGGCGATGGCGCCCGCGATCCCCTTGGTGCGCTGCGCGTCGGGCTTCTCCTCGTCCTCGTACAGCCCGGGGATGTCGGCGACGAGCTCACGGCGGACGGCGAGCACCTGGAAGCCGGCCGCCACGACCAGCAACAGGACGACGATCAGCAGGACCGGGATGACCGATGCCTGCCAGGAGAGCAGCACGGGCGGGCCCGCCATCGGGGCGTGCGCGTCACCCGGAGTGGCACCGCGGTCCAGCCAGTCGGCGGTGCGCTGCGCCACTCCCCCGGTGAACACGCCGCCCAGCGCGCAGGCCAGCAGCGCCACGGAGGCGCCGGCCAGGCCCGCGAG
>NZ_JBEPFC010000222.1:0-8363 GCF_040301705.1 Streptomyces sp. NPDC000151
GCGCCTGCCGCGTCCCCGGCCGCGAGCAGCCGGCCGGCCAGCGCGACCTCGCCGTACGCGACGTCCACGGGCGTGCCCCACTCCGCGAGCACCTCCCGCGCCGCCGCGAGGCCGGAGTCCTGGCCGCTCGTGTGCGGGCCGCTCTCCTGTGAGCCGCTCCGGCCGCCGAGCACCGCGGCGGCCGCGGTGCGCAGCCGGGCGACGGGCAGGCCTGCGCCGCCGTCGCGGCAGGCGTCGACGGCGCGCTCGGCGAGCGCCGCGGCGTGCCGTGCCCGGCCCGCCGCCCTGGCCGCCTCGGCAGCCGCGTCGTACGCCAGCGCCCACTCCTGCCGCCCGTCGAGCGCGGCGGCGGTGGCCGTGGCCCGGTCGAGGAGTTCGGCGGCCGCGCCGTCCTGGCCCAGGTCCCAGCGGAACTCCGCGACCAGTCCCGCCAGTTCGAGACCCATGGGCGTGCCGGTCAGGCCCGCGTCCTCCGCGCCGCGCAGGGCGTCCTCCGCCTGTGCGGCGGCCGCGCGCAGCTCGCCGGTCTCCCTGAGGCAGCGCAGCAGACCGGTCAGTACCTCGGTGTGCAGGACGTGGTCCTCGTCCCGGTCGCCGAAGGTGTCCAGCCACTGGCGGCGGAGCGTCGCCGCCTCGGCGGGCCGGTCCAGTCGTTCCAGGGCCGCGGCCCGGCCGAGCAGGGCGTCGGCGAACAGTGCGGGCGCGGCCGAGCCGTCGCCGCCGACGTCGGTGAACCGGTCGAGCGCGGCCGCCGCGTCCCCGGTGAGCAGGGCGAGCCGGGCCCGGGACAGCGCGTAGGACGCTTCCAGGGCGGCGTCCAGCGGGGCTTGGGGCCGGGCGATGCCGGTGTCGCCGACCAGTTCGTCGGCCGTGATGCCGAGCCGGGCGGCGAGTTTGAGGAGGACCTCGTCCGTGGGCGGGCGTTTGCCGCTCTCCAGGAGGCTGATGTAGCTGGCGGACAGTTCACCGCCGCCCAGCTCGGCCTGGCTGAGTGCCTGCTGTCGGCGCAGCGCGCGCAGCCGACGGCCAAAGGACAGCTGGTCCACTGGCCCTCCTCACTTTTACCGGTCACGGATCAGCAACAGGGTTTGTCACCCCTCGTTCCCCCGTTGTGAAGCCGTCGCATGCTACCGCGTGACGAAGAGCTGACAGCTTCCCGGGCAGATTTCCTTGCCTCTGTCACTCCCGATGCTGTCACTTCCCATGACGCATATGTCACAAACGGTCAATGACTTCACCGTCGCAGCACGGCATGGCGGAGGCGGCCGCGAAGGTCGCGGCGGTCCGCAGGACACGGTCGCCCTGCTCCGGCGGACCGACGGTGATCCGTACGCCCTCGCCAGGGCGCAGCGTGACATCGGCGCCCGCGGCCCGGCCGACCAGCGCGAAGCGGGTGCTCGCCGGGCCCAGCGGCAGCCAGAGCTGGTTCGTCTCGCTCGGGGGTACCTGGAAGCCCAGCAGCCGCAGCTCCTCGCGCAGCCGCTCCCGTTCCCGCACGACGGCGTCCGTCCTGGCCCGCACCTCGGAGGGGGTCCGCAGCGAGGCGAGCGCGACGAGCTGGGCGAGCATGCTCACCTCGTGCGGCAGTATCTGACGCTGCATCATCTCGACGGTGCCGGGGGCGCAGGCCGCGTAGGCGAGGCGCAGCCCGTCCAGCCCGTGCACGACGGACAGGTTGCGGACCACCACGAGGCGCGGGTACCGGGCGATCAGCCCCGCGGCGGGCGTGAAGCCGGGGTCGCGGACGAACTCCCAGTGCGTCTCGTCCAGGACGACCATCGCCTCCGGGTCGACCGCGTCCAGGAACCGGCACAGCTCCGGGCCCCTGATCACCGATCCGGTGGGGTCCTGCGGGTTGCTGAGAAAGACGACGGAGTTCCGGCCGGTGGCACGGGCGGCCAGGGCCCGCAGATCCTGGTGGCCGTCGGCGGTCGACGGGACGCGCGTGCACACGGCGGCCGGCAGCCGGCGGGCGAGGTCCGCGTACAGGTCGAAGCCGCCGTGCGGGACGACGAGTTCGAGGGGGGCGCCGGGCGCGCCGGAGGCCACGCTCCGCAGCAGGGCGAAGGCGAGGCTGGGCCCGCCGGCGCCGAGTACGACGCTGTCCTCCAGTACGCCGATGCGCTGCGCGATCTCCGCGACGAGCTCCACACAGAGCGGCCCCAGCGAGGGGTCGGTCCGGCCGAGCGCCTGCCGCGCCGCGCGCAGGGCGCTGGGCAGCGGGGCGTGCGCGTTTCTGTCGGATGTTCCGTCGCAGGACCGGGTGTTGATGTGCTGCACCGAGTTCCCCTTCCCCCTGTGGTGATCACTGTCGCAGCTCGGCGTAGAAGCCCTCCGGGCCAAAAGACACGCCCCAGTCGGACGCCTCGGATGCTAGGCAGCGCCGCACGCGGAACGGAAATATCAACCGCGCCGCATTCATGCGGAACCTGAATGGATCGGCCGTCGTGCGGCGGTCGCCGCCACGTCCCGGTACGGGCGGGCACCACCTGCACTTATACCGGCCTCGCATGAATCGCTACAGGGAGTCATTTCCCTGCCGCCGTCAGCAATGGCTAGCGTGCAGCCACGCCCCCGACAGGTCCGCCCATTCCGGCATGTACGGAAATAGCTCGGCCTCCTTCCAGTAAGGCAACCGTAAAGAAACTTCCGGAGAGGAATCGTGCGGAGATGGAAATAGCCGACGACGACGGGGGCGACGGCACCGCGCAGGGTAAAAACTCGGCTATGCCCGGTCCGGCCCTGCCATCGTTACGTAATCTCCTCGACATGGGGATAGAGCTGCACCATCTACGGGGTTTTCTGCTGCTTGCCGAGGAACGGCACTTCACTCGGGCGGCCGAAAAGCTGCATCTGTCCCAGCCCAGCCTGAGCCGCAACATCCGGCGGCTGGAGGAACACCTGGGTGTCCGGTTACTCGCCCGGACCACCCGGCACGTCGATCTCACCCCGGCCGGAAACCGGCTCTACGGGCAATTGGCGGCCATACTGCCGCGGCTGGAGGAGGCACTGCGTCCCGACCGGTCGGGGGAGGTCCTCCGGCTCGGTTTCACCTGGGGCTTTCCGGCCCGGTGGGCACATGCGGCCATGGGCGCCTTCCATGAGGAGACCGGCGTACGCGTCGATCCGATCCGCAAGGACGAGGCGCTGGCCGGCCTGGACCACGGGGACGCGGACGTGGCCATCGTGCGCGGCCCGGTCACGGCGAACGGCGTACGCGTCGTCGTACTCGGCGAGGAACGGCGCATCGCGGCCGTCGCGGCACACTCACCGATCAGCTCCCGGGAATACCTCACCTGGTCCGAATTGCCGGAGCTGCCGTTCGTGGTGAATTCGGTGAGCGGCACGACCCAGCTCTCCGAATGGCCCGCTGACAACCGTCCGACCGCCTCCGCCACGTGCACCAATTTCGACGAGTGGCTGGAGGCGGTGGCCGCGGGCCGCGGAATCGGAGTGGTACCGGAGCCCATCGCGCACTCCCACATCCACCCCACGGTCGTGTTCGTGCCGCTGGTGGGCGCGCCGCCCTCGCAGCTGCAGCTCGTGGTGCCCCGGCAGGGGGCGCATCCGCTGGTGAACACCTTCATCGCCATCGCGCAGAAGGCGGCCGCCGCGCATCTCAGACGCCCCGCGCCGCCCGACGGGCCCGGACCCGGCAAGCGGCGCGGCACCGGCCGTACGCCCTGATGTCCCGGCCCGCGCACCCACTGTCCGTGACGAACAGCCGGTGCACGGGCCCGAGTTCACCCCCTCAGCTCGGGGAACTGGTCCTCGCACCAGTCGTCGGCGCCGCCCGCCGCCACGGCGGCCGCCTCCTCCTCGCGCAGCACCGCCCGCCGGATCTTGCCCGACTCGGTCTTCGGCAGCGGCGTACGGAACTCCAGTCTGCGCACCCGCTTGTAGGGCGCGAGCCCGGCCCGCGCGTGGGCGAGCAGCGCGCGGGCCGTATCGGCGTCCGGGTGGTACCCGGCGGTCAGTTCGATGTACGCCTTGGGGACCGCGAGGCGCAGTGGATCGGGGCTCGGCACGACGGCCGCCTCGGCGACGGCCGGGTGTTCCAGCAGCGCGCTCTCCAGCTCGAACGGTGAGATCCGGTAGTCCGACGCCTTGAAGACGTCGTCCGCGCGGCCGACGTAGGTGTACCAGCCGTCGGCGTCCCGGGCCGCGATGTCACCGGTGTGGTACAGCCCGTCCGTGCCGGGGATCACCGGCTGCCCGGCGGCGCCGGCGTAGCCCGCCATCAGCCCGACCGGCCGGGCCGCCAGGTCGAGGCAGATCTCGCCCTCGGCCGCGGCGTCGGTCCGCCGCTCGCCCGTGACCGGGTCGGCCAGCACGATCCGGTAGCCCGGCAGCTCGACGCCCATGGAGCCGGGCCGTCCCGGGTGGCCGGGCGGGTGCCCGATCTGTGCCGTGGTCTCGGTCTGCCCGTAGCCGTCCCGTACGGTCACGCCCCAGGCCCGCCGGACCTTCTCCACCGTGTCGGGGTCCAGGGGCTCGCCCGCGCTGACGGCCTCGCGCAGCGTCACGGGCCAGCGGCCGAGGTCCTCCTGGAGGAGCATCCGCCAGACGGTCGGCGGCGCGCACATCGTGGTGGCCCGCTGTTCGCTCAGGGCCCGCAGCAGTCCGCGCGCGGTGAACCGCCGCTGATTGACCGTGAGCACGGTGGCCTGCGCGTTCCAGGGCGCGAACAGGGAGCTCCAGGCGTGCTTGGCCCAGCCCGGCGAGGAGACGTTGACATGGACGTCGCCGGGCCGCAGGCCGAGCCAGAACATGGTCGACAGATGCCCCACCGGATAGCTGGTGTGCGTGTGCTGGACGATCTTCGGCAGTGACGTGGTCCCCGACGTGAAGTAGAAGAGCAGCGGGGCGTCCGCGGGGAGGTCGGGGCGGGGTGCCGCCGGGGCGTCGTCGCGCCGCAGTTCGGCGAACGGGGTCCAGCCGAACACCCCGCCGTCCAGCGCGATGCGGTTGCGCAGGGCGGGCAGCCCCGGGAAGCGCTCTGCGTACGCGGACTCCGCGACGACGTGCCGGACGCCGGCGCGCTGCATGCGGTCCCGCAGGTCCTCCCGGCCCAGTTGGGTGCTCACGGGCACGACCACGGCGCCGATCTTGAAGGCGGCGAGCATCGTCTCCCACAGCTCGGTCCGGTTGCCGGTCATCAGCAGCAGCCGGTCGCCGGGGGCCACGCCGAGAGCGGCGAGCTGCCCGGCCAACCGGGTCGAGCGGGCGGCGAGTTCGGCGTAGGACATCCGGGAGAAGCGGCTGCGCCCGTCGGCCCCATGGGTCATCACCCGCAGGGCGGCGGTGTGGTTGCCCTGGGCGATCACATCGAACCAGTCGAGCGCCCAGTTGAAGGAGCCGGCCCGGCGCAGCGCCGCCAGGTCCAGGGCCGCGGGGTCCGGGGCTCCGCCCGCGGCGGCGCGGCGCAGCAGCCCGTCCCGCACCTCGCGGAACGCCTCGTGGGCGGCGTGGTTGCTGATGAGGGCCGTGGTCGCGGGCGGCCGGGGCGAACTGGTCGCGTACCGGGTCGTGTTCATCCGATGCCTCCATGGGGCTCCGCTCCCCCGTACGGGCGGAAGCGCGACGGCGACTTGACAATCCCCAACGATCCTTGACCAGCCTCCATTTCTTGTCAATGACAATATTGACACGCACTTCGCGGTGCTGCTTGCATGACCGCAGCCGACCGCTCACCGACGCGAAGGGCCGAACCCTCCATGGACACTCCGCAGCCGATCGGGATCGTGGGCCTGGGCGCGCACGTCCCGCCCGATGTCGTCGACAACGCCCGCATCGCCGCCTGGAGCGGGGCCGACCCGGCCTGGATCGAAGAACGCACCGGGATCCTCGAACGGCGCTACGTCACGCCCGGCACGACGACGTCCCGGCTCGCCGCCGAGGCCGCCGCACGGGCGCTGCGCGACAGCCCGGACGCCGCGGCGGACCTCGGCGTCCTCATCGTGGCGACCTCCACTCCCGACCAGCCCCAGCCCTCCACCGCCGTGCTGCTGCAGCAGGAACTCGGCCTCAGCAACGTCCCGTCCTTCGACGTCAACGCCGTGTGCAGCGGCTTCCTCTACGCGCTCGCGGTGGCCGAGTCGATGCTCAGCCACCGCATGGCGGGCCGGTACGGCCTGGTCGTCGGCGCGGACCTGTACTCCTCGCTCATGGACCGGACCGACCGGCGCACCGTCAGCCTCTTCGGCGACGGCGCGGGCGCTGCCGTACTCGGTCCGGTACCGCACGGATACGGGCTGCGCGGCCTGGAGCTCCAGGCCCACGGCGAGTACCGCGACTTCGTCGAGGTGGTCGCGGGCGGCACCCGCAAGCCTTCCGACGCCGCGGCCCGTGAGGCCGGCGAGCACCTCTTCCGGATGCAGGGCAGGCCGGTACGCGACTACGCGCTGCGCACCCTGCCCAAGGTCATCGCGGCAGCCCTGGACCAGGCCGGGCTCGGCCTGCACGACGTGGACCGCTTCATCCTCCACCAGGCCAACACCCGCCTGGTGGAGGCATGCGTGGCCGAGCTGGGCGTGGACCCGGAGCGGGTGCCGCTGACCGCCCCGGTCTACGGCAACACCGCCGCCGCCTCCCTCCCGCTCACCCTCGACAGCGCGCACCGCCGCCGCCCCTTCACCCGCGGCGAGCACCTGGTGCTGGCCGGCGTCGGCGGCGGCATGACGGCCGGCGCCGCCGTCCTGACCTGGTACTAGGCCGGGTCGCCGACGCGCAGGCACAACACCGGCACGACACCGCCCACCGACGACAGGAAGGCTGTCCGTTCATGTCCGCATCCCCGCCGTCCCGGCAGACCGCGACGCGGCGCCTGTACGAGCTCAACGACCCGATGCCCAGTGAAGTACGCGCCGGAGCCCGCAAGTTCGCCTCCGTACAGGCGCTCAACGAGCTGGTCGGGGTGCTTCCCTTCGCCGCGTGGCTCGGCCGGGCGCCGAGCCTGGCCCGCAAGCAGATGCTGATGGCCAAGGTCCAGGACGAGGTCGGCCACGGCCATGTCGCGGCCAGAGTCGCCCAGGACCTGGGCAGCGACTGGGAGTCCATCCTGGTCGACTACGTCGAGGGCCGCGCCAAGGTGCACAACATCTTCCATTACGACTTCGAGAGCTGGGAGGAGTTCGGGCCCGGGCTGCTGCTGATGAACTCCGCCGCGATCGTGCAGTTCCAGTCCCTGATGCAGGGCGTGTACCTGCCGTACGCACGGGCGCTGCGCAAGATCGAGCGCGAGGAGTCCTTCCACTACCAGCACGCGCTGGACATGACGCACGAGGTCCTGCACTCCGGCGACGCCGCCCAGCGCCGCCGTACGCAGGAGGCGTTCGAGGTCTGGATGCGGCGGGTCCTGGCGTACTTCGGGCCCCCGGACACCGAGACGCTGCCCACCAACCCGATGTACCTCGCCGGGCTCAAGCCGCACGGCAACGACGAGCTGCGGCAGCGCTGGCTGACCCGCATCGTCCCGGTCTTCCGCGACCTCGGCATCCATGTCGACCCGGCGCTGGTGCGCGAGACGGCGCCCGGCGAGTGGGAGTTCGACATGCCCGACTGGGCCGAGGTGAAGCGGGTGATCTCGGGCGGCGGACCGGCCTCCGAGGCCCGGCTGGCCTGGGTACGCGGCGTCCTCGACCGGAACGCCGGGGACAGCGCCGTGCGGAGGGCCGCCTGATGACCAAAACCCCTGAAATCCCCGACATCCCTGACATCGCGCAGCAGAACCCCGACGGCCTCCTCGTGTTCGAGGTGTTCCTGCAGAGCGGCAGCACCACCCCGCTCGCCCACGTCGGCTCGCTGCTGGCCGGGGACGAGGCCCAGGCATGGCGGCTGGCCCGCGAGACCTACGGACGGCGCGACAACGCGGTACGGATGTGGGTGGTACAGCGCACCGACGTGCACGCGGCCGAGTCCGACGGCCGCCGCCTGCTGGACGGCAAGTCCCGGATGTCCTACCGGCTGCCGGCCTTCCCGCAGGAGCGGCGCCGCCGCCGGGCCGGGCTGCACCGCGACCCGGGCCCGGCACCGGATGCCGCCCCCTCCCCCACGCCCCCGCCCGCGCCGGACGGCGTCGCGGTGCTCTGGCCGGCGCTCGCCGACGACCTCTTCCTGCACGCCCACCGGCTCGCCGAGCGGACCGTGGACTACACGGAGCTGGAGGAGGCCCTCGCGGTCGGCTCGATCGCCCAGGAGGACTTGGCCCACGCCCGTACCCTCCTCGGGCTCCTGGGCTACGACGAGGCGGCCGCCGACGCCCACTTCTTCGACCGCCCGGCGGCGCTGTGGCAGCCCACCGCGCTCACCGCGAGCGCACGGGACGGCCGCGCGTGGGCCGTCGCCCGGGGGCTCTACCTCGC
>NZ_JBEPFC010000223.1:0-8141 GCF_040301705.1 Streptomyces sp. NPDC000151
CCGCGCACGGCGGCGAGGTGGGCGTGGACAGCGCCCCGGGCCGCACGGCCTTCACGGTCCGGCTGCCCGCCGAACCGGCCCCGCAGGCCCCCCGTACCGACTCACAGGCAGGGCACAGCCTCACCACACGGTCGTGACAGCGGGGCCGACGACTGTCGGAGGCATGACGACGACACAGCCGGCCCCGGGCTCCCAACCGGCCCCGGGCCCCACTCAGGCCCCGGCCCCGGGACCCGCTCGGGCCACCGTCCCGCTGGGCTCCCTGCCGCCGCGCGAGCACCTGCGCCCCGGCCGCACCACGACCGTCCTGGACGTCGTGATCCCGGTATACAACGAGGAGCGCGACCTCGAACCGTGCGTACGGCGGCTCCACGACCACCTGGCCCGCACCTTCCCGTACGGCTTCCGGATCACCATCGCCGACAACGCGAGCACCGACGCGACCCCCGAGGTCTCGGCCCGGCTCGACGACGAGATCCCCGAGGTCACCGCGGTACGGCTGGAGCAGAAGGGCCGCGGCCGGGCGCTGCGCACCGTCTGGTCGATGTCCGGCGCGCCCGTCCTCGCGTACATGGACGTGGACCTCTCCACCGACCTGAACGCGCTGCTGCCGCTGGTGGCCCCGCTGATCTCCGGCCACTCCGACCTCGCCATCGGCTCCCGGCTGGCCCGCAGTTCGCGCGTCGTGCGCGGCCCCAAGCGGGAGTTCATCTCGCGGAGCTACAACCTGATCCTGCGCGGCTCGCTGGCCGCCCGGTTCAGCGACGCGCAGTGCGGATTCAAGGCGATCCGCGGCGACGTGGCCGAGCGGCTGCTGCCGATGGTCGAGGACACCGGCTGGTTCTTCGACACCGAGCTGCTGGTCCTCGCCGAGCGGGCCGGGCTGCGCATCCACGAAGTACCCGTGGACTGGGTGGACGACCCGGACAGCACCGTGCACATCGTGAAGACCGCGACCGACGACCTCAAGGGCGTGTGGCGGGTGGGGCGCGCGCTGGCCACCGGCGGGCTGCCGCTGGACCGGCTGGCCCGGCCCTTCGGCGACGACCCGCGCGACCGGCAGCTGACCGGCGTACCGGGCGGGCTGGCCCGCCAGTTGGTCGGCTTCTGCGTGGTCGGCGCGCTCAGCACGGTCGCGTACCTGCTGCTGTACTCGCTCTTCCGGCTCGGCGTCGGGCCGCAGCTCGCCAACGCGCTGGCCCTGCTGGTCTCCGCGTTCGGCAACACCGCCGCCAACCGGCGGCTCACCTTCGGCGTACGGGGCCGTGACCGCGCGGTCCGCCACCAGGCGCAGGGCCTGGTCGTCTTCGCCATCGGCCTGGCGCTGACCAGCGGCTCGCTGGCGGCCCTGAACGCGGCGGCCGGCGCCCCCTCGCACGGCACGGAGCTGGCGGTACTGGTCGCCGCGAACCTCGCCGCGACCGTGCTGCGCTTCCTCCTCTTCCGCGCCTGGGTGTTCCCGGGCGCCGCACCCGCGCACGACGGCACCACCGACAGGAGCGCCCGATGACCGCCCCACCGACGTACGAGGCTCAGCGGACGGAGACGCCGCCCGGGCCGCCGGCACCGGAGCGGCGTGCCGATCCGCGCTGGGCCCGCCCCGGACTGCTGCTCCTGCTCGCGGTCACCGCCGCGCTCTACCTCTGGGGCCTGGGCGCTTCCGGATACGCCAACTCGTTCTACTCGGCGGCCGTCCAGGCCGGCAGCGAGAGCTGGAAGGCGTTCTTCTTCGGCTCCTCGGACGCCGCGAACTCGATCACCGTCGACAAGCCGCCGGCCGCGCTGTGGCCGATGGCCCTGGCGGTACGGCTCTTCGGGCTCGGCGCCTGGCAGATCCTGGTGCCCGAGGCGCTGATGGGCGTCGCGACGGTCGGCGTGCTGTACGCCACCGTGCGCCGGCGCTTCGGCGCGGGCGCCGGACTCCTCGCGGGCGGTGCGCTGGCGATCACCCCGGTCGCCGCGCTGATGTTCCGCTTCAACAACCCCGACGCGCTGCTCTGCCTGCTGATGGTCTGCGCGATCGCCTGCGTGCTGCGCGCCCTGGAGGAGGCCCGCACCAAGTGGCTGGTGCTGGCCGGGCTCTGCTTCGGCTTCGCCTTCCTGGTCAAGACGCTCCAGGCGTGGCTGATCCTGCCGCCGCTGGCGCTGGTGTACCTGCTCTGCGCGCCCACCACCGTCCGCAAGCGCATCGGCCAGACGCTGCTCGCCGGGCTCGCGGTCGTCGTCTCCGGCGGCTGGTGGGTGGCGCTCGTCGAACTGTGGCCCGCCTCCTCGCGCCCGTACATCGGCGGCTCCCAGAACAACA
The DNA here is from genome assembly GCF_040301705.1 of Streptomyces sp. NPDC000151. Lineage (NCBI taxonomy): Bacteria > Bacillati > Actinomycetota > Actinomycetes > Kitasatosporales > Streptomycetaceae > Streptomyces > Streptomyces sp. NPDC000151. The sequence continues at coordinate 2,306 of NZ_JBEPFC010000223.1, forward strand.
GCTTCCTGGAGCTGACCTTCGGCTACAACGGCCTGGGCCGGATCAGCGGCAACGAGACCGGCAGCGTCGGCGGGGGCGGCGGTGGCCGGGGCGGAGGCGGCGGCTGGGGCCAGACCGGCATCGACCGGCTGTTCTCCTCCGACATGGGCGGCCAGATCTCCTGGCTGCTGCCTGCGGCCTTCGTGCTGCTGATCGCGGGGCTGTACGTACTGTGGCGGGCCCGGCGCGCGACCGACGTGCTGCGGGCGCGGCAGCGGGACGCGTTCTGGGCCTGGGGCGGCGCGCTGCTGATGACCTTCGCGACCTTCAGCTTCATGTCCGGGATCTTCCACCAGTACTACAACATCGCCCTGGCGCCCTACATCGCGGCGCTGGTGGGCATGGGCGCCGCGCAGCTGTGGCAGCGGCGGCAGCACATCGCGGCGACGGCGGTGCTCGCCGCCACGGTCGCGGGCACGGCGGTCTGGTCGTACGTCCTGCTGGACCGGTCGCCGACGTGGCTGCCGTGGCTGCGCTGGGTGGTACTGATCGGCGGACTGTTCGCGGCGGTCGCGCTGGCGGTCTTCGGGCGGGGCGCCTCCGGCGCCGGACGCCGGCTGGCCGTCGGCGCCGCGGGACTGGGCCTCGCGACCTCGCTGGCCGGGCCCCTCGCGTACACGGTGAACACGGTGACCACCCCGCACACGGGCTCGATCATCACGGCAGGCCCGTCGGTCTCCGGCGGCATGGGCGGCCCGGGAGGCATGGGCGGCGGCCGTCCCGGCGGCGGCAAGGGCGGGCCTCCGGGGATGCCGGGTGGCCGGGCCGGCGGCGCGCCGGGCAACCAGGGCAACCGGCCGAACCAGCCCGGCCAGGGCGGCCCCGGCCAGGGTGGCCCCGGCAAGACGGGCATGCCGCCCCGCACGGTCACAGGCACCGCCGAGCGCGGCGCCATGCGCGGAGGCGGCGGCATGGGCGGCCTGCTCAACGGCTCGCAGGTCAGCGCCGAGGCGAAGGCCAAGCTGCTCGCGGACGCCGACGAGTACACCTGGGTCGCCGCGTCCATCGGCTCGCAGAACGCCGCGAGCTACCAGCTGGCGACCGGCAAGCCGGTCATGGCCGTCGGCGGCTTCAACGGCAGCGACCCGTCCCCGACGCTCGCGCAGTTCCAGCAGCACGTGAAGGAAGGGAAGATCCACTACTTCCTGGGCGGCGGCATGGGCGGCGGTCCGGGCGGCGGCCAGGGGAGCTCCTCGAAGATCACCTCCTGGGTGTCGCAGCACTACAAGAAGGTCACCGTCGGCAGCGCCACGCTGTACGACCTGACCGCCCCCACGACGTAAGCCCTCCGACCGACCGCGCTCGACCGAAAAACCAAATGTACGGCGTATAAGGCGTCCCTGTACGGTGTAGGCCATCCGCTCACATCCGTACAGGGAGCCTGCATGTCCCCCGTGGCCTCCGCTGCCGCACCCGCCGAGAGCCCGCCGCGCCATCCCACGCGCTGGATCATCCTCGGCGTGATCTGCCTCGCGCAGCTCACCGTCCTCCTCGACAACACCATCCTCAACGTCGCCGTGCCCTCCCTCAACAAGGAGCTGGGCGCGACCACCGCCGACATCCAGTGGATGATCAACGCCTATTCGCTGGTCCAGTCCGGCCTGCTGCTCACCGCCGGCAACGCGGCCGACCGCTACGGCCGCAAGAAGATGCTGGCCATCGGCCTGGTGCTGTTCGGCATCGGCTCGGTGTGCGCCGGCTTCGCGCAGTCCGCGGGGCAGCTGATCGCCGCCCGGGCCGGCATGGGCATCGGCGGCGCGCTGCTGATGACCACCACCCTCGCCGTCGTCGTCCAGATCTTCGACAACGAGGAGCGCCCCAAGGCGATCGGCATATGGGGAGCGGTCAACTCCCTCGGCTTCGCCGCCGGACCGCTCATCGGCGGCACCCTGCTCGACCACTTCTGGTGGGGCTCGATCTTCCTGATCAACATCCCCGTCGCGCTCATCGGCCTGATCGCCGTGCTGAAGCTGGTACCGGAGTCCAAGAACCCCTCCGGCGACCGCCCCGACCTGCCCGGCGCCCTGCTGTCCATGATCGGCATGGTCTGCGTCGTCTTCGCGATCATCTCGGGCCCCGACCACGGCTGGTTCTCCGCCCGCGTGCTCGGCTCCGCCCTCGTCGGCCTCCTCGCGCTCGCCGTCTTCGCGCGCTGGGAGCTGCACACCCCGCACCCGATGCTGGACATGCACTTCTTCCGCGACCGGAAGTTCGTCGGCGCCGTCGCGGGCGGCATCCTCGTCGCGTTCGGCATGGGCGGCTCGATGTTCCTGCTGACCCAGCACCTGCAACTGGTGCTCGGGTACGAGCCGCTGGAGGCGGGCCTGCGCATCGCGCCGCTCGCCCTGACCGCCGTGGTCCTGAACTTCTCCGGCATCGCCGGCCGCCTGATGATCAAGCTCGGCACGCCGCGGACCATCGCCGTCGGCATGACCCTGCTCGCGGCCGGCCTCGCGGCCATCTCGCTGTCGGGCGCCGGCTCCTACACCGGAATGCTCGCCGGGCTGATCGTCATGGGCATCGGCGTCGCGCTGTCGATGCCGGCCATGGCCAACGCCATCATGTCCGCGATCCCGCCCGCCAAGGCCGGCGTCGGCGCCGGCGTCAACGGCACGCTCATGGAGTGCGGCCAGGGCCTGGGCGTCGCCGTGCTCGGCGCGGTGCTCAACTCCCGCTTCGCGGCGCTGCTCCCGGCGGTCGCGGCCGGTGCCGGCTCGCTGCCCGCCGCGCTCGCGTCAGCCCGTACGGACGCGGATCGCGCGGCCGTACAGGACGCCTTCGCATCCGGCATCCAGACCAGCCAACTGGTCGGTGCCGCTGCGGTGTTCGCGGGCGGGCTGCTCGCCGGCATCCTGCTCGACCGCGCCGAACGCGCCGAACGGGCGGGGCACCCCCGTGCCGAAGCGGAATAGCATCGAGGCGGCAGAACCGCGTACGACCAGTTCAGCGATGAGGGAGGGCCGGCCATGGCAGCGACGGGCAGCCGCGCCGGGAAACCGCGGCAGAGTGTCTGGCTGACCGAACGTCCGCCGCTGAAACGGAAGGCGGACCAGCCGGCCGGACTGGATCTGGACAAGATCGTCGAGACCACCGTCCGGCTGCTGGACGCGGAGGGGCTGGCGAAGTTCTCGATGCGCCGGCTGGCCGCCGCGCTCGGCGTCACGGCGATGTCGGTGTACTGGTACGTCGACACCAAGGACGACCTGCTGGAGCTGGCCATCGACGCGGTGGCCGGCGAGATCGACCTGCCGGACGAGAGCGATCCGGAGGCGGACTGGCGCGATCACCTGCGGCAGCTGGCCGCCGGGTACCGGAAGGTGCTGGTCACCCACCGCTGGGCGCCGCGGCTGCTGGGGGAGTACCTCAATGTGGGCCCGCACGCGATCGCGTTCTCCAACGCGACGCTGCGCGTCATGCAGGGCAGCGGGCTCTCCTCGGAGGAGATCTCCGGGGCGCTCGGCGCGGTCTTCCAGTTCGTCTACGGCTTCAGCACGATCGAGGGGCTGCACGAGGAGCGCTGCCGGGAGACCGGCAAGACGCTGGACGAGCACTTCCAGGAGGTCGTCGGGGCGGTCCAGGACCGCCCGGAGTTCGCCGAGACGATGGAGATGTCGGCGAAGGCGCTGAAGATCCAGCAGGGCGTCGGCGTCCGCGAGATGCGCGAGCGCGACTTCGCCTACGCGCTGGACGTGCAGATCGCGGGCATCGAGGCGCTCCGCGACCGGGGCCGCAAGGCCTGACCCGGCATACGAAAGGGCGGCGGCCGCTCGCGAAGGAGCGGCCGCCGCCCTGTTCTCTGCCGGTACCCCGCCGGCCGTCGGGAGCGAGCGGCCCGGTACCGGCTTCTCAGCCGGCCATCGGCAGCGAGTTCCCCTGGACCGCCTGGATGTCCAGCTCCACCCGGAGGGTGGTGCCGATGGCGGCGATACCGGCCGCCACGACCTGGTTGTAGTTCATCTTGAAGTCCTCGCGGTGCAGCTCGGCGGTGGCGCTGAACGCCGCCCGCGTACCGCCCCACGGGTCCGGGCCCGTCCCCAGGTACGAGAGGTTCAGGTCCACCGGGCGCTCCACGCCGTGCAGCGCGAGGTCGCCGTGGACGATCCAGCGGTCCGGACCGGCCGCCTCCAGACCCGTGGAGCGGTAGGTCAGCTCCGGGTAGGTCTCCACGTCCAGGAAGTCGGAGTTGCGCAGGTGCCCGTCGCGCATCCCGTTGCCGGTGTCGATCGACGAGGCCTTGATGACCGCCTCGACGCGCGACTTCTCCACGTCCTCCGCGATGTCGATCCGGCCGGCGAACTCCGTGAACCGGCCGCGCACGCTGGAGATCCCCAGGTGCTGCGCGGCGGCGGCCACCGACGAGTGCATCGGGTCGATCGTCCACGGCCCGGGCGGCGGCAGCTCCGCGCCGCCCTGCCGGGCCAGCGTCACGGTGCCGACGTCCATCCGGCCGCTCGCCGTCACGATCGAGGTCGAGGCGACCGGCGCGTAGCCCACGGCCGTCACGATCACCGTGTACGGGCCGGGCTGCAGCGGGGCCGCGTCGCGCACGACGCCGTCCTCGTCGGCCGTGGCGCGCAGGACCTGCGTGCCCGTCATGTCCGTGACGGTCAGCACCGCGTGCTTGACCGCCCAGCCGTCGCGTGTCCGGACCTGTGCCCGAACGCCCGCGCCAGTCGAACTCATACCCACTCCCGATTCGTGCTTGGTACATGTGGGCCCCGGTGGCGGCGGGCAGGCCGTCCCCTGCCTATGTCGCCCGCCGCCGCCGAGGCCCTGTGGTCCGGCCCGGGACGCGTCTCCGCTCAATGCGTGCCCCGGACCGGGGCTCTGCTCACAGGGCGATCGCCCCGGCCCCCGTTCTGATGACCGCCGGTCAGTCGCCGGGGTGCGCGAGCTCGACGTCGTAACCGTCGACCCCGCCCGTGTCGACCGACAGCGCGTTGGCCACCGGCGGGTACCCGCTGGCGATCACCGTGTAGTCGCCGGAGTCCAGGTCGGTGAAGGCGTACGCGCCGTCAGCGCCGGTCGTGGAGGTGGCCACGACGTTGCCCGCCGCGTCGACCAGCGTGACCCGCGCGTCCGGCAGCGGACGGCGGTCCGCACCGGCCCGTACGACGCCCTGGACGCGGGCACCGGACTGCAGCGCGATCTCGATGCGGGTGGTGCCCTGGCCGCTGACCTCGACCGGCTGTGCGGTCGGCCGGTAGTCGGTGGCGTTCACCGCGACGGTGTACGTACCGGCGGCCAGCTCGTCGAAGGCGAAGTTGCCCTCGACGCCGGTCTTGCCGGTCGCCAGCACCTCACCGCGGACGTCCGTGACCACGACCATCGCGCTGTCCACCGGCGCGCCGGTGACCACGCTGCGGACCTGGCCCCGGAGGCCGCTGGTGCCGCTGAGCAGGATGTCGTAGCCGATCGGCTGGTCGCCGACGACGACCGTGGACGCCTGCGGCTGGTGGCCGTCGGCGGCGGCGATCAGGACGTACGAGCCGGCGCCGGGGGCGTTCAGTACGTACGAGCCGTTGGCCTGGGCCACCGAGCGGCCCAGCTGCCGGCCGCTGAGCGAGATCAGCGTGACCGCGGAGCGCGGGACCGGGGTGCCGTCACCGTTCCGGACGAAGCCGGTGATGGCCGGGCCCTCCGGGGTGCCGGGGTCGCCGGCGGAGGCGTACGCCGCCAGCGGCTGGGCCTGGGTGGCCCTGGCCGGCTGGGCCTGCGCCCAGGACGGCGTCCGGTCGTCGGCCACGGAGGGGGCGCCGACCAGGGCGGGCTCCCGCTCCTCGGTCGGCGCGGCCGA
>NZ_JBEPFC010000224.1:0-7987 GCF_040301705.1 Streptomyces sp. NPDC000151
ACCCGGTGCGCAGGATCGCGCTGGCGGCGGCGCGGGAGCTGCGGCGCGGCGGGACCGGGGCGCGGGTGCTTGCGGCGCTGCGGCAGCGGCGGGCGGTGATCGATCAGGCGGGGCTCGGCGCGCGGCAGCGGCAGCTGAATCTCGCCGGCGCGCTGGAGATCGCCGGTGGCGGCCGGCTGCTGCGCGGCGGACGGGTGGTGCTGGTGGACGATCTGATGACCACCGGAGCGTCGCTGGCCGAGGCGTCGCGGGCGGTCGGAGCGGCAGGAGGGAGGGTGGCGGGAGCGGCCGTCGTGGCGGCCTCACCCAGTGCTTTCGAAATCAACTGGAACTGACCGTGAAAATTCATCGTTGCAGGTACTGAGGACAAAAAATCACTCAAACGGAGCTGGTCCCCGCGAGGGGGTGCCGACAACCCCCCAAGCGAGCTATGTTCGGTTGTGAGGACTTGGCAGACGTTTTGCCTCGTATGCCGGATAGGTGCGATTCACGATGCCGGCAGAGATGCTGAAAACGGCTGGAGTGGAGTCCTGGTACGTGGGGGAGGAGGAGGTGAAAGTCGCCAAGTCCGAGGCTTCGGCAATCACCGGGGCCTGGTGCAAGAAGGAATTGCTCCGCCCACTGAGCGGAGTGATCCGGGAACGGAGTTCTGCGTGGACATCGTCGTCAAGGGCCGCAAGACCGAGGTGCCCGAGCGGTTCCGCAAGCACGTGGCCGAGAAGCTGAAGCTGGACAAGGTCCAGAAGCTCGACGGCAAGGTGATCAGCCTGGACGTCGAGGTGTCCAAGGAGCCCAACCCGCGACAGGCCGACCGTTCCGACCGGGTGGAGATCACTCTCCGCTCCCGTGGCCCGGTGGTCCGGGCCGAGGCGGCTGCCGCCGACCCGTACGCCGCGCTCGATCTGGCCACGGCCAAGCTCGAGGCGCGACTCCGTAAGCAGCACGACAAGCGACACTCGCGGCGCGGCAGCGGACGCATCCCGGCGAGCGACGTGGCCGTCAGCGTCCCGGACGCGGCGCGGCTCAACACCAACGGCGAACTGGTCGGCGAGGAAGCGGCCGCCGAGGAGAAGGTGCCGACCACCCGGATCGGCTCGCTGGAGGTCCAGGGCGAAGGCCCCCTGATCGTTCGCGAGAAGACCCACTCCGCGGCGCCCATGGCCCTCGACCAGGCGCTTTACGAGATGGAGCTGGTCGGACACGACTTCTATCTCTTCGTCGACGCCGACACCAAGCAGCCCAGCGTGGTCTACCGGAGGCACGCATACGACTACGGCGTCATCCGTCTGAACTCCGATCCGTTCGCGGACGGAACGCCCACCGACGCCGGCGGGGCGCTCGGCGGCTGACGCACTCCCGAGGTGCCCCCGGCGCACGCCGGGGGCGCCATTGTGGCCGCTGTGAGCAGGAGTTGAGACCGTATAGAGTCTGTGCGACCAGGGTGTTCAGGCACGAGGCGGCGACATGCCGGGGAGACGATTTGTGTATGGCGCTGATCGGGCTGGCCGTAGCGGGCTGTTGTCAACCAGCCTTATGAGAAAGCTCAGGCCCTCCGGGCCGAGTAGTTGACGGGGAGGAACGATGGGGGACAGCTTCGGGCCCGTGCGCGACGAAGCGGACGATGACGGCGTCGGCACGGCCGACGATGTCGGCTCGGCCGCAGCGGCGTCCCGCAAGGAGCCGATCAGAGTCCTGGTGGTGGACGACCACGCACTCTTCCGGCGGGGGCTGGAGATCGTGCTGGCCCAGGAAGAGGACATCCAGGTCGTCGGCGAGGCCGGGGACGGCGCAGAGGCCGTGGACAAGGCCGCGGACCTGCTGCCGGACATCGTGCTGATGGACGTGCGGATGCCCCGGCGGGGCGGTATCGAGGCGTGCACCTCCATCAAGGAAGTGGCCCCCAGCGCGAAGATCATCATGCTGACGATCAGCGACGAGGAAGCCGACCTCTACGACGCGATCAAGGCGGGTGCCACGGGGTATCTCCTCAAGGAGATCTCCACCGACGAGGTGGCCACGGCGATTCGCGCGGTGGCCGACGGGCAGTCGCAGATCAGCCCCTCCATGGCGTCCAAACTCCTCACGGAGTTCAAGTCGATGATCCAGCGGACGGACGAGCGGCGGCTCGTTCCGGCGCCGCGGCTCACGGACCGCGAGCTGGAAGTGCTGAAGCTCGTCGCCACGGGAATGAACAACCGCGACATCGCCAAGGAACTGTTCATCTCCGAGAACACCGTGAAGAACCACGTCCGCAATATCCTGGAGAAACTGCAGCTGCACTCCCGGATGGAGGCGGTCGTGTACGCGATGCGCGAGAAGATCCTGGAGATCCGCTAGCGGGGGCACCGGGACGCGGGCGCACGGAGTCCCGACGGCCCCAGAACGTCATGGCCATGCCTCCCCAGCTTCGCCTCCCCTCCCTGCCTCCGCCTCCGCCGCCTCACGTCAGCCGAGACAGCTCGGCGGTGAGGGCGGCGAGCAGCGCCGGGTCGTCGCAGCGGTCGACCCGTACGGCATCGCAGTCGACCCAGGCGGCGGCCTCCACCAGGGCCTGGGCCATGGGACGTACGGCCTTGGGGCCCTGCATCGAGACCTGCCGGGCGACCAGCGTCGTGCCCTCGCGGGCCGGGTCGACCCGCCCCATCAGCTTGCCGCCGGCGAGCAGGGGCATGGCGAAGTAACCGTGTATCCGCTTGGGCCGGGGGACGTATGCCTCCAGCCGGTGCGTGAAGCCGAAGATCCGCTCCGTGCGCGGGCGGTCCCAGATCAGCGAGTCGAACGGCGAGAGCAGCGTGGTGCGGTGCCGGCCGCGCGGCGGCCCGGCCAGCGCGGCCGGGTCGGCCCAGGCCGCTTTGCCCCACCCCTCGACCTCGACCGGCACGAGTCCCGTGTCCTCGATGACCGCGCTGACCTGCTCGCCCTTGAGGCGGTGGTAATCCGCGAGGTCCGCGCGGGTGGCCACGCCCAGGGCCGCGCCGGCCTGCGCGACGAGGCGGCGTACGCACTCCGTGTCGTCGAGGCGGTCGTGCAGCAGGGCGTCGGGAACGGCGCGCTCGGCGAGGTCGTACACCCTTTTCCAGCCACGGCGCTCCGTACAGACCACGTCGCCGGTGTCGAGCAGCCACTCCACGGCGATCTTCGTCTCGGACCAGTCCCACCACTCGCCGCCCTTTCGCCCGCCACCCAGCTGGGTCGTGGTGAGCGGGCCGTCGGCCTTGAGGCGGTCCAGGACGGCGGCGCAGGAGCGCTCGGGGTCCTGCATGACGTGCCAGCGGTGGCCGCGCGCCCGCCAGGCCCGGCGCCGGAACGCGAAGTGCGGCCACTCCTCGATCGGCAGGATGCAGGCGGCGTGCGACCAGTACTCGAAGCTGTGCGGCTCGTACGACGCGTCGGGCGCCGGGTCAGCGCTGTCCGCGTCGGCGCGCGGGGTCCAGTACGCCGACTCCACGGCCGGGCGGCCGACCGGGCCGAGGCGGGCGTACGGGATGAGCTCGTGGGAGCGGGCCAGCACGGAGATCGTGTCGAGCTGGACGGCGCCGAGCCGGCGGAGCACGCCGCGCACGCCCGCGCGGCGGTCGGGCGCGCCCAGGAACCCCTGGGCGCGCAGCGCGAGGCGGCGCGCTTCATCGGCGGACAGACTGGTCACGGGCTGCGCTGCGGGCACGGCTGTCATGTGGATCAGAGTAGGACCGGCCACTGACAACGCTCCGGCGAATCGATCAACCGTTCCCTGTCCGGGCGGCTCACCTCTCGTCCCGGGCGGCTCACCTCTCGTAGGGCAGATACGGCGTGTCGGAGGAGAGGCCCAGGTCGGAGGGGAGGAGGGAGGCGAGCCAGGCGTCGCGGCGGGTGCCCTCGTGCGGGAGCTTCGCGCGGACCGTGCCCTCCATGCGGAACCCGGCCTTCAGGGCGACCGCCCGCGACGCTTCGTTGCCGGCCTCCGCGACCCACTCCATGCGCTCGACCTTGAGGTCGGCGAAGGCCCAGCGCACGAGCGCGCGGGCGGCCTCGACGGTGTACCCGCGGCCGCGCTGCTCCTTGACCGCCCAGTACCCGAGCTCGGCCTGGCGCTCGGGCGCCGCCAGCTGGGCCAGCCGGACCAGGCCGGCCGCGCCCACCAGCGTCCCGTCGCCCGCCGGGCGGCCGTCCTCCTTCAGCGTCACGGCGAACGCGTATCCGGTGTCCTCGCGCCAACCCCGGGCGGAGGCCGGGCCCACCCAGTCCTCCGCGTGTGCCCGCGTGTACGGGGAGGGGACGTTCGTCCAGCGCGGAATGTCGGGGTCCTGGCAGGCGGCGTGCACGGCTGCGGCGTCGGCGGGCCGGAAGGGCCGCAGGACGAGCCGCTCGGTGGTGAGCGTGACGGGTTCCATGGCAGCAGTGTGCGTATTGGCCGCGAAGGGCGCGAAGGAATTACGCTGCGCCCCCGGGTGCGACCGGAACCGGCAGTACCGGAATTGGCAGTACCGGCACCTTCTGCGGGCCTCGCGCGTTGTCGTAGCGAGGTGACATCGACAGTGTCGTAGCGAGTCGTGGAAAGTTGTGGAGAAGGGACAGGGGCCTTCGGGGCGACGGACCTCCCTGCGTAGCGGGGTCCTCCCTTACGATGGCCGTTGCGGCGGGGCCTGCCCCTTGGAAAAATGCCGCGCCCGCGCACCGACCGTGCACAGGCCCGACCGGCGAGGAGACCAGCCCAAGTGTCCGTCTTGACGAAGATCATGCGTGCAGGCGAAGGCAAGATCCTGCGCAAACTGCACCGCATCGCGGGCCAGGTCAACTCCATCGAAGAAGACTTCGTCAAACTCTCCGACGCCGAGCTGCGGGCCCTCACCGACGAGTACAAGGAGCGGTACGCCGACGGCGAGAGCCTGGACGACCTGCTCCCCGAGGCGTTCGCGACCGTCCGCGAGGCCGCCAAGCGGGTGCTCGGCCAGCGCCACTACGACGTCCAGCTCATGGGCGGCGCCGCGCTGCACCTCGGGTACGTCGCCGAGATGAAGACCGGTGAGGGCAAGACCCTGGTCGGCACCCTGCCCGCGTATCTGAACGCGCTGTCCGGCAAGGGCGTCCACCTCATCACGGTCAACGACTATCTGGCCGAGCGCGACTCCGAGATGATGGGCCGGGTCCACAAGTTCCTGGGCCTCTCGGTCGGTTGCATCCTGGCGAACATGACGCCGGCGCAGCGCCGCGAGCAGTACGGCTACGACATCACCTACGGCACGAACAACGAGTTCGGCTTCGACTACCTCCGCGACAACATGGCGTGGTCGCAGGACGAGTTGGTCCAGCGCGGCCACAACTTCGCGATCGTCGACGAGGTCGACTCCATCCTGGTCGACGAGGCCCGTACGCCGCTGATCATCTCCGGCCCGGCCGACTCGGCGACGAAGTGGTACGGCGACTTCGCCAAGCTGGTCAAGCGCCTGAAGAAGGGCGAGGCGGCCAATCCGCAGCGCGGCGTCGAGGAGACCGGCGACTACGACGTCGACGAGAAGAAGCGCACGGTCGGCATCCACGAGTCCGGTGTCAGCAAGGTCGAGGACTGGCTCGGCATCGACAACCTCTACGAGTCGGTCAACACCCCGCTCGTCGGTTATCTGAACAACGCCATCAAGGCGAAGGAACTGTTCAAGAAGGACAAGGACTACGTCGTCATCGACGGCGAGGTCATGATCGTCGACGAGCACACCGGCCGTATCCTCGCCGGCCGCCGTTACAACGAGGGCATGCACCAGGCGATCGAGGCGAAGGAAGGGGTGGAGATCAAGGACGAGAACCAGACCCTCGCCACGATCACCCTCCAGAACTTCTTCCGCCTCTACGACAAGCTCTCCGGCATGACCGGTACGGCCATGACCGAGGCGGCCGAGTTCCACCAGATCTACAAGCTCGGCGTCGTCCCGATCCCGACGAACAAGCCGATGGTCCGCAAGGACCAGGCGGACCTGATCTACCGCACCGAGGTCGCCAAGTTCGCCGCGGTCGTCGACGACATCGCCGAGAAGCACGAGAAGGGCCAGCCGATCCTGGTCGGTACGACCTCGGTCGAGAAGTCCGAGTACCTCTCGCAGCAGCTCAACAAGCGCGGCGTGCGGCACGAGGTGCTCAACGCCAAGCAGCACGACCGGGAGGCGTCGATCGTCGCCCAGGCCGGCCGCAAGGGCTCCGTCACGGTCGCGACGAACATGGCGGGCCGCGGTACGGACATCAAGCTCGGCGGCAATCCGGACGACATGGCCGAGACCGAGCTGCGCGGCATGGGCCTGGACCCGGTCGAGCACGTGGAGGAGTGGGCGGCCGCGCTGCCCGCGGCGCTGGAGAAGGCCGAGGCCGCGGTCAAGGCGGAGTTCGAGGAGGTCAAGGAGCTCGGCGGGCTCTACGTCCTCGGCACCGAGCGGCACGAGTCGCGCCGCATCGACAACCAGCTGCGCGGTCGTTCCGGCCGACAGGGCGACCCCGGCGAGTCCCGGTTCTACCTCTCGCTCGGCGACGACCTGATGCGGCTCTTCAAGGCCCAGATGGTCGAGCGCGTGATGGCCATGGCCAACGTCCCCGACGACGTGCCGATCGAGAACAAGATGGTGACGCGCGCCATCGCCTCCGCGCAGTCCCAGGTCGAGCAGCAGAACTTCGAGACGCGGAAGAACGTCCTGAAGTACGACGAGGTGCTCAACCGCCAGCGCGAGGTCATCTACGGCGAGCGCCGCCGCGTCCTGGAGGGCGAGGACCTGCAGGAGCAGATCACGCACTTCATGGACGACACCATCGACGCCTACATCCAGGCGGAGACGGTCGAGGGCTTCGCCGAGGAGTGGGACCTGGACCGGCTGTGGGGCGCGTTCAAGCAGCTGTACCCGGTCAAGGTGACCGTGGAGGAGCTGGAGGAGGAGGCCGGCGACCGCGCCGGGATCACCGCCGAGTTCATCGCCGAGGCGATCAAGGACGACATCCACGAGCAGTACGCGGCCCGCGAGGAGCAGCTCGGCTCGGAGATCATGCGGGAGCTGGAGCGCCGCGTGGTGCTGTCCGTCCTGGACCGCAAGTGGCGCGAGCACCTCTACGAGATGGACTACCTCCAGGAGGGCATCGGCCTGCGGGCGATGGCCCAGAAGGACCCGCTGGTGGAGTACCAGCGCGAGGGCTTCGACATGTTCACCGCCATGATGGAGGGCATCAAGGAGGAGTCCGTCGGCTACCTGTTCAACCTGGAGGTCCAGGTCGAGCAGCAGGTCGAGGAGGTCCCGGTGCAGGAGGAGGCCGAGGAGGCCCCGGCGGTCCAGGACGCGGTGCCGGCGCAGGCGGGGGCCGGCGGCCGGCCGGAGATCCACGCCAAGGGCCTGGACGCGCCGCAGCGCCCGGACCGGCTGCACTTCTCCGCGCCGACGGTGGACGGCGAGGGCGGGGTCGTCGAGGGCGACTTCACCAACGACGCCGTGCCCACGGGCCAGACCCGCTCGGAGACCGACGGCATGACGCGTGCCGAGCGCCGCAAGGCCCAGAAGGGCGGCCGGCGCCGCAAGAAGTGACCGGGCCGGCTTTGCCGGCGAGGTGACGGGCCGGGGCGCGCAGCGGAAGGCTGCGCCCCCGGCCCTTCGCGTGGCCGCTCGCCGCGCTCACACCGTCCGGTTCCAGACCGCGACCGACGGGCCGATGTCCAGGGCGGCGCAGCGCCAGCGGGCGTCGCGGCCCCGCTCGAGGCGGAAGGCGAGGGCCCGGACCCGCTCGCCCGCGCCGATCCGCGCGAACGCCTCGATGACGCCGCTGCGCGGGCAGTACACGCCGCACTCGCGGACCTCGGGCTCGGGACCGCGGAGGTGCCGTCCTGCGGGGCGCAGCGGGGCCTGTGGGGCGAGTTCCACGAGGCGGTCGTAGGCGGCGGGCAGGGCGTGGCCCAGCAGCGCGTGCACGGGGCGCCGGCCGCTCAGGGTGAGCACCAGCTGGTCGGCGAACCAGCGGTGCGGCTGCCGCGCGGCGGCGCGGTGGCGGG
>NZ_JBEPFC010000225.1:0-7986 GCF_040301705.1 Streptomyces sp. NPDC000151
CCGCTGCCGCGCCGGTGCCGCCGCGGCCCGCCGTCCGCCGCCGACAGGGCGCGCTGGGCGCACCGGTACAGCAGCCATACGGGCACGGCGACGAGGAGCAGTGGCGTCACGCCCACCGGTACGGCTGCCGCGCCGGGCCCGGCCGTGCGTACGAGGTCGGCGCCGTGCGCGAGCAGCCACAGGTCGGCGGCGATGTGCAGCGCGGCGGAGGGGCTGCCGGCGACCGGCGCGGGCGCGACGATCCACAGGAGGAGGACGGAGACGGTGCAGACGCCGAGGCCCAGCCCGGCGGTGACCACCCCCACGAGGAACGCGCCGCCGGTCGTGGTGGCGGGCGGCGCAGCGGCCCCGCCCGGCGTGGCCGCCGTCGGGCCGTTGTCGGTCATCTGGCTCACGCCGCCATGCTGCCAACAACACCCGTTTCCACCACGCAGCGGGCGAATACCGGACGTGTCGCCCAAGATACGTTTATGGGATTTACAACCCGGACAGCCCGAAAGTCCCAGCAGCCCGACTCGCCCGGGAAGGGCGCCGGCCCGGCTGACGTACCGTCACCCGCGGCCGCCTTCGACGCGCTGTACGTCCGGCACGCCCCGGCGCTCGCCCGGCAGGCGTTCCTGCTCACCGGGCGGCCGCAGCTCTCCCGCGAGGCGGTCGAGTGGGGGTTCCAGCTGGCCTGGCAGCGCTGGCCGGAGGTGGCCCGGGACCACGACCCGGCCGGCTGGGTGCGGGCCGCGGCACACGAGTACGCGCTCTCCCCCTGGCACCGTTTCCGCCCCAGCACCTTCCGGTCCCCCGCGAAGGGGTCGGGCAGCGGGCGGCCCGATCCGCTGCTGGCCGCGCTGCTGCGGCTGCCCGCTCCCTACCGCCGCGCCCTGCTGCTCCACGACGCCGTCGGCCTGGAGCTGCCCGAGACCGCGGCCGAGATCGAGGCGAGCACGCCGGCCGCGCACGGGCGGCTGACGCACGCCCGCGAGGCGCTGGCCGGGCGGCTGCCGGAGCTGGGGCTGGCGGGCCAGCCACCGGCCCGGCAGCGGGAGATCCTGTGCGAGCGGCTGGCACGGCTGGCGGCGGCGCACCCGGTACGGACGGCGAACGCCCGTGCCGTACGGACCGGCAGCGAGCGCAGCACCCGGCGGATGACGCGCAGCGCGATCGGGCTGACCGGGCTGATCGTGGCGGTCACGGCCGCCTCCTTGTGGGCGGGGACCGGCGAGCGGTACGTCCCGCCACCCGCGCGGCCCGGCGTGCCCGCGGGCCCGGCCGGCGACGCGCACGCCGAGCACGACCCGCAGCACCGCCCCTGACGCGCGGCCGGACACAGACGAACGCGGACCCGTACACCCCCCAAGGGAGTACGGGTCCGCGCTCGGAAAAGCTACGCGCACGCCATGTCAGGGACGCAGCGCCGCGCCGCGCCGGAGTCAGCCGGCG
Organism: Streptomyces sp. NPDC000151; assembly: GCF_040301705.1. NCBI lineage: Bacteria > Bacillati > Actinomycetota > Actinomycetes > Kitasatosporales > Streptomycetaceae > Streptomyces > Streptomyces sp. NPDC000151. The sequence goes on from NZ_JBEPFC010000225.1 coordinate 1,435, forward strand.
AGCAGCTCGCGGGCGAGCTCGGCGGTCTCGGTCGGGGTCTTGCCGACCTTGACACCGGCGGCCTCGAGGGCCTCCTTCTTCGCCTGGGCGGTGCCGGAGGAGCCGGAGACGATGGCGCCGGCGTGGCCCATGGTCTTGCCCTCGGGCGCGGTGAAGCCCGCGACGTAGCCGACGACCGGCTTGGTGACGTTGGCCTTGATGTAGTCGGCCGCACGCTCCTCGGCGTCGCCGCCGATCTCACCGATCATGACGATCAGGTCGGTGTCGGGGTCCGCCTCGAACGCCTCGAGGGCGTCGATGTGGGTGGTGCCGATGACCGGGTCGCCACCGATGCCGACGGCCGACGAGAAGCCGATGTCACGGAGCTCGTACATCATCTGGTACGTCAGCGTGCCGGACTTCGAGACCAGGCCGATGCGGCCCGGCTTCGTGATGTCGCCCGGGATGATGCCGGCGTTGGACTGGCCCGGGGTGATGAGACCGGGGCAGTTCGGGCCGATGATGCGGGTCTTGTTGCCCTTCGCCTTCGCGTACGCCCAGAAGGCGGCGGAGTCGTGGACGGCGATGCCCTCGGTGATCACGACGGCGAGCGGGATCTCGGCGTCGATGGCCTCGATGACGGCGGCCTTGGAGAAGGCCGGCGGCACGAAGAGGACGGACACGTTGGCGCCGGTCTTCTCCATGGCCTCGGCGACCGTGCCGAAGACGGGGATCTCGGTGCCGTCGATGTCGACGTTGGTGCCGGCCTTGCGCGGGTTCACGCCGCCGACGATGTTCGTGCCGTCACCCAGCATGAGCTTGGTGTGCTTCATGCCCGTGGCACCGGTCATGCCCTGGACGATGACCTTGCTGTCCTTGTTGAGGAAGATAGCCATTGTTCTGGAGTCCCTCTTCCCTTACTTCGCGGCCGCGAGCTCGGCGGCCTTGTCGGCCGCGCCGTCCATGGTGTCCACGCGCTGCACGAGCGGGTGGTTGGCGTCGGACAGGATCTTGCGACCCAGCTCCGCGTTGTTGCCGTCGAGGCGCACGACCAGCGGCTTGTTGACGTCCTCGCCCTTGGACTTCAGCAGCTCCAGGGCCTGCACGATGCCGTTGGCGACCTCGTCGCAGGCGGTGATGCCACCGAAGACGTTGACGAACACGGACTTGACGTCCGGGTCGCCGAGGATGATCTCCAGGCCGTTCGCCATGACCTCGGCGGAGGCGCCGCCACCGATGTCGAGGAAGTTGGCGGGCTTGACGCCGGAGTGCTTCTCACCGGCGTACGCGACGACGTCCAGGGTGCTCATGACGAGACCCGCGCCGTTGCCGATGATGCCGACCTGGCCGTCGAGCTTGACGTAGTTCAGACCCTTGGCCTTGGCGGCAGCCTCGAGCGGGTTGGCTGCGGCCTTGTCCTCCAGGGCCTCGTGCTCCGGCTGGCGGAACTCGGCGTTGGCGTCCAGGGACACCTTGCCGTCCAGCGCCAGGATGTCGCCGGAGGCGACCTTGGCCAGCGGGTTGACCTCGACGAGGAGCGCGTCCTCGGCCACGAAGGTGTCCCACAGGGTCACCATGACCTCGGCGACCTTCTCGGCGACCTCGGCCGGGAACTTCGCCTGGGCGACGATCGCGCGGGCCTTCTCGATGGTCACACCCTCGATGGAGTCGACCGGGACCTTCGCGAGGGCCTCGGGGGTCTTCTCCGCGACCTCCTCGATGTCCATGCCGCCCTGCACCGAGGCCATGGCCAGGAAGGTGCGGTTGGTGCGGTCGAGGAGGTACGAGACGTAGTACTCCTCGAGGATTTCCGGAGCGGTCTCCGCGATCATCACCTTGTGGACCGTGTGGCCCTTGATGTCCATCCCGAGGATGTCCGTCGCCCGGGCGACGGCCTCATCCGGGGTGGCGGCCAGCTTCACGCCACCGGCCTTGCCGCGGCCGCCGACCTTCACCTGGGCCTTGACGACAGACTTGCCGCCCAGCCGCTCGGTCGCCTCGCGGGCCGCCTCAGGCGTGTCAATGACTTCACCGGCCAGCACCGGTACACCGTGCTTGGCGAAGAGGTCCCTCGCCTGGTACTCGAACAGGTCCACGCGCGTCCGTCCCTTTGCTAATCAAGTAGCCCGCGAGTCGTGGTGATCGCGGATTCGTTGTCTGCGCGGGCGTGCCGCGAAGGCAGGGTGACAACGCAGTCACAGCAAGGGCGTACATCGTCAGCCAGTACGCGGCAGGTCCGTCTCGCAGGTTATCCCCGCGGCAGCGGCCCTCCTAAATCACAGATCACACTGCGGCGGTGATTACTGTCACAGATCACGCGGACGGAGGTGCGCGTCACACCGGCCGGCCGCACTCGGCCGGATCTCGACGGTGGCCCGCACCACCTCCTCACACGGAGTACACCCCTCCGCTGCCGGACCTCCCCGCACGGCGGGCAACCGGCGCCCGGTATGCACCGGGGCGACCCGCTCACGGGCGGTACGCCCCCGCCACCCACCGCAGCCGCCCGCTCACCGGGCCGCGATCGCCCTCACAACTCCTTCGCAAAAGCTGACCGGAACGCGTCCTTGACCCTCCAACTGGCGGCCTTGGAGACTGCGTTGTGCACTTACGCATCAGGAGTCACAGGCCGGCGCCACAAGCGGCGGCCTGGTCCCGGAAGACCGAAACTCACCGGGGCGGACGGGGGAGAACTGATGAGCAGTGCGCGGCCGCGTAGGGGCGCGGTGGCGTCGGCTTGGCCACCTCCTCCCCACCTCCCTCTTGGTGCCTCTTACTCGGTGCCTGAAGGGATTGGAGGGGGAATGCCGACAAACGCGACCTATCCCGGCGTCTACGTCGAAGAGCTTCCCAGCAGCGTCCGTACCATCGCCACCGTCACCACCTCGGTGACCGCCTTCGTGGGACACACTCGCCGCGGTCCGCTCAACCACCCGGTGCGCGTCACCAGCTTCGCCGACTTCGAGCGCCGCTTCGGCGGGCTGACCTCGAAGAGCCCGCTCAGCTACGCCGTGCACCAGTTCTTCGGCAACGGCGGCACCGTCGCCGTGATCGTCCGGGCCGTCAAGGCGGGCACCGGCGAAGAGGCATGCGTCACCCTGGAGTCCACCGAGGGGCACAGCGAGTGCCCGGTGCTGGAGGTGCACGCCAAGGAGCCCGGCATCTGGGGCGACGGCCTGCGCGTGGCCGTGGACCACGACACCACGGCCTGCGAGGAGACGTTCAACCTCCAGGTCCTCGACGCCAAGGGCACCGCCCGCGAGTCCTACGGCAACCTGTCCATGGACCCCGAGAGCGGCCGGTACGCCGAGACCGTGATCAACGCCGGCTCCCAGCTGATCCGCGTCAAGGTCCTCGACGAGGGGCGCCCCGACCCCTCCGGCACGGTCTCCAAGCCGTTCGCGCACGAGCTGCCCGACCTGGCCGTGGACCTCACCGTCAAGATCGGCGAGGTGGAGCGCGAGTTCACGCTCTACGACCCGGACCAGGACGGCGAGGCCCCCTGCACCGTCACCGAGCTCGCCCTCCTCCTGGAGCGCAAGCTGCGCGCGCTGCCGGACGCCCCCGGCAAGCACGCCTTCGCGGGCGCCCAGGTCACCGCCTTCGGCCGCCGCCTCCAGGTGGTCGCCGGGTCGGCCGACCCCGAGGACGTGGTGCGGTTCGTCGGCGAGTGCGCCAACGACCTGGGCCTGGAGGCCTCGGTCAATCCGCCGGTCTTCCCGCTCTCCGGCGGCGTGGACGGCGACGCGCCGGGCCCGCGCGACATCATCGGCAGCGAGGCACGCAAGACCGGCCTGCAGGCGCTGCGCGACGTCGACGACGTCAACCTGCTGTCGCTGCCGGAGCTGTCCGCGTACGAGAACACCGAGGACATGGTCACGGTGCTCTCGGCCGCCGAGCGGCTCTGCCAGGAGCGGCGGATCTTCCACCTCGTGGACGCGCCCTCGACCTGGGTCTCCGTGGACTCCGCGCGGGCCGGCATCGGCGCCTTCGAGTCCGTCCGCGGCAACCACTCCGGGCTGTACTTCCCGCACCTCCAGCTCACCGACCCGCTCACCGGCCGGCTGCGCACCTTCCCGCCGTCCGGCGCCATCGCGGGCGTCATCGCCCGTACCGACGGCGAGCGCGGCGTGTGGAAGGCGCCGGCGGGCACCGAGGCGCGCCTGGCGGGCGTGCACTCCCTCTCGGTCAAGCTGACCGACCGGGAGAACGGCCTGCTCAACCCGCTGGGCGTCAACTGCCTGCGCACCTTCCCGATGGTCGGCCCGGTGGTCTGGGGCGCCCGCACGCTGCAGGGCGCCGACGCGCTGGACAGCGAGTGGAAGTACGTACCGGTCCGCCGGCTCGCGCTGCACGTCGAGGAGTCCCTGCTGCGCGGCCTGCAGTGGGTGGTCTTCGAGCCCAACAACGAGCAGCTGTGGCAGCAGATCCGGCTGAACGCCTCGTCGTACCTGCACGGCCTCTTCCAGCAGGGCGCCTTCAAGGGCGGCACGCCGCGCGAGGCGTACTTCGTCAAGTGCGACAAGGACACCACGACCGCCGAGGACATCGACAACGGCATCGTCAACGTCGTCGTCGGCATCGCGCCGGTCAAGCCCGCGGAGTTCGTGATCGTCAAGATCCAGCAGATGGCCGGACAGTTCGAGCTCTAGCCACGCATCCGTCAGCGAAGGAACTAGGCAACGAAGGAATCCGATGGCTGAGTTCACCATCAACGCCCATCGCTTCGACCCGTACAAGAACTTCAAGTTCCTGGTCCTGTGGGACGGTCGGACGGTCGCGGGCATCAGCAAGATATCCCCGCTCAAGCGCACCACCGAGGTCGTCAAGCACCGGCACGGCGGCGACCCCAGCTCGCCGCGCAAGTCGCCCGGGCGCTCGGAGTTCGAGGGCATCACCCTGGAGCGCGGGGTCACCCACGACCCGGAGTTCGACCGCTGGGCCAACAAGGTCTGGCAGGTCGGCGCGGGGCTGGGCTCGGAGGTGTCGCTCGCGGACTTCCGCAAGGACATCGTCATCCAGGTCCTCAACGAGGCCGGTCAGGTCGCCGTCTCGCACAAGATCTACCGGGCCTGGCCGAGCGAGTACCAGGTGCTCGGCGAGCTGGACGCCAACGCCAACGCGGTGGCGATCCAGAGCCTGAAGCTGGAGTGCGAGGGCTGGGAGCGGGACTACGAGGTCGAGGAGCCGCAGGAGCCCTCGTTCACGCACCCCGCCTGAGTCACCCCGTACGAGAGACACCCGAGCACCACCGGACGAGGTGAGGAATGGCGGTCACCGGGCCCGCTGAGCTGCTGGCCACCTGGGAGGCCGGGCTGGCCCTGCAGGACAGCGGCCGTGCCCTGCTGCTGCACCGCGCCGCCCGCCCCGAGGCCGGCACCGACGCACTGCTGTCGGTGCCGGCCGGGGAGCGGGCCGCCGACCTGTTCGCGCTGCGCCGCGCGCTCTTCGGCGCGCGCATGCAGGTCAAGCTGGCGTGCGCGGACCCGGAGTGCGGCGCGGCGATGGAGTTCGAGCTGGACGCGGCCGAGCTGGGCGCGATCCGGCCGGCGCCACCGGAGGACGGCCTGCGGGTCGCCGAGGGCGGCTGGTCGGTGACGTTCCGGCTGCCCGCCGTCGCCGACCTCACCGAGGCCGCGGCCGCCGCCACGGACGCGGCGGACGCCCGGCGGCTGCTGGGTGCCCGCTGCGTGCTCACCGCGGTACGGGACGGCCGTACGGCGACGGAGGAGGAGCGCGCCCGGCTGCCGGAGGCGGTACTGAAACGGTTCGCCGAGGCGGTCGAGCAGGCCGACCCCGGCGCCGAGGTGACGCTCAGCATCACCTGCCCCGAGTGCGGCGCGGCCACCCCGGCCGAGCTGGACATCGCCGGCTACCTGTGGACCGAACTGGACGCCTGGGCGCGCGACGTGCTCCTGGACGTCCACCTGCTCGCCTCGGCCTACGGCTGGAGCGAGCCCGAGATCCTGGCGCTCAGCCCGCTGCGGCGCCGCTACTACCTGGAGCTGTGCGCAGATGTCTGACGACTACTTCGGCCGGCTGCTGGCGCGGCACGCACTGCCGGGCGCGCCCGTCGGCCGCACGGTGACGGCGGCCCCGCGCACACTCGTACAGCCGCGTCTGCCCGGCCCCTTCGAGCGCATCGAGGCACTGGGCGGCGCGCCCGCCGAGCCGCACGCTCCGGCAGCGCGGTACCCGCACGCACCCCTGACCGCCGCGCCCGAGGGCGAACAGGCCGCCCTCCAGCGGGAGATCAGAACCATCGAACGGGAGACGACCGTACTGCGGCCCGAGACCGCGCGCCCGGACGCCGCGGACGCCGCCGAGCGGCCCGTCCGGCCGGCGGCACCGCTGCTGCGGCCCGCCACACGGCCGGAGCCGGGGCCGCGACCGGCCGCACCCGAGGGGCAGCGCTCCGGAGCACGGCGTACGGCCGGCCGTCCGGAGGAGCCGGGAGCGCCCCGGCCGGCAGCCGCGCCCGCCCGCCCGGAAACGGACGCCGCCCCGCGCGCCGTGACGCCCGCGCTGCGCCCCCGCACGGAGGTGCCCAAGGCCCGCGACACGGCACGCGCC
>NZ_JBEPFC010000226.1:0-7949 GCF_040301705.1 Streptomyces sp. NPDC000151
CGCGGGACGGCCGTCCTCCGTCGCCGGGAGGACACCGTCGGCCGGGGTGGCCAGGACCGTACCGGCCGCGGCCGCCAGTACGAGTGCGCGGCGGGCGCCGTGCGCGGCGGGGTGGCCGCCGTCCCTGAGTCGCGCCGTGTGCGCGAGGGTCCGCCGCTGCTGGGCACAGCCCGCGCAGGGGCAGTCGTCCGCGGGCTCGAATTCGACGAACACCGGCACCGTCATTCCCGTTCCCCTTCCGGCCACTGCTGTCTCATTGGCCTCACACCGGCACAGCTTCTCAACTACCGGCACATACCGCATGCTGACGGGGCAACTGATGACCTTGTGCACGGAAACCCTCTTCCCCGGAGCAAAACCGGCGAACCGTCGGGCGAAATCGCGTCAATGAGTCCCGGCGGGGGAATGCGACACGCGGGAGAAAAGCCGGTCGGCACCCATACCGGCAGGAGTGTCACACCTCACACATTCGGCGGGTCGCCGGACGGCCTTCCGCGGTCCGGAGCACCCCTGGTGTTCGTGTAGAGTTTTCCAGGTCAGCGCGCGCCGCTAGCTCAGTTGGTTAGAGCAGCTGACTCTTAATCAGCGGGTCCGGGGTTCGAGTCCCTGGCGGCGCACGTAGGACCGAGGCCCCCTCGTCACGACGAGGGGGCCTCGGCCATTTTTTACGGCTCCCTTGCGCGGGACCGCGGGGAAGTGCTGGTCAAAACGGTGGGCCGGGGTGCAGAGTCACGGGATGGCGAGGGACATCCAGGAGCGCATCAAGAGGCTGATCATCGACGGGCGGCTGCCGTCCGGGGCGTCCCTGCCGACCGAGCCGGAGCTGATGGAGCTGCTCGGGGTCAGCCGGAACTCCGTGCGCGAGGCGCTGAAGGCGCTGCAGGCGATGGGCATCGTGGAGATCCGGCACGGCTTCGGCACCTACGTCGGGCCGATGTCGATGGCCCCGATGATCGAGGGCCTGACCTTCCGCACGGTGGCCGGGCACTACCGGGGCGAGGACAGCCTGCTGCAGCTGCTGGAGCTGCGCGAGGCGGTGGAGACCGGGCTGATCGCGCGGCTGGCGGGGCGGGTGCCCGCCGCCGACCTGGCCGAGCTGGACGCGATCGTGGCGCGGATGCGGGCGGAGGCGGCGGCCGGCGGCGTCCGGGCCGAGACCGACCGGGCTTTCCACGCCACGCTCCATCGCGGCCTGGAGAACCTCCTGCTCAGCGAGGTGCTGGAGGCGTTCTGGGACGCCTTCCACCGAGTGCGCACCGATCTCGTCGCGGCGCACGCCGACCCGGAGACCACGGTGCGCCAGCACGAGGAGATCCTGGCGGCGGTACGCGACGGTGACGGGCCCCGCGCCGAGCGGGCGGTCCGCGACCACTTCGACAACATCCGCCACAGGCTGCGGAGTTCCGGCGAACGGTGACGCGCTCCGCCTGAAGAAGAGGGCGCACGGACCGCCGCGCACTACCCCGAGTCCACCGATACGCCCACACCTCCCGTAAGCACGCATTCCGCCCTTGCGATCATGAAGGCCGGTTAGGGACCCTGACGTGACGGATGGGTCGAACATGGCCTTGACGAGCACATGGGGACGAACCACCGGCTGCGCCGAACGAGGGGTTGGGGAACTCTGCGCGCTGCCCTGCCGGTGGAGCACGACCGGGCAACCGGAAGGCGGACGGCACACGTCTGAGTACGTGGGCGGCCGAGACCACAGGGCCGAGCCGGTCGAGGGGGACCGAAGGCTCGGGACGAGAGCACACGGACACGCAGCCAGTACTGCGTGCGGGGGGATGGAGTCATGACGTCGACGCCTACCGGCGCCCGGCAGGAACACCAGTACGACCCGTCCGCGACGACGCGATTACGCCTGCCGCGCCAGTACCGCCGGCGCCCGCAGCAGCCCGCGCCGCTGCCGCGGTACGACTACGAGCACTACAGCCGGCTCGCCGGTCCGCTGACGCAGCCCGAGCCCGGCAAGCCGTACAAGGTCCGGTACCGCAGCCTGCTCGCCGACGAGCCGCACCGGGTGCGCGCGGCCCTGCTGCTCGGCGCGGCCCCGCTGGTCTCCCTCGGGCTCCTCGCCTGGCTGCTGCAGCCCGACCACTGGACCCACCGCGACTACCCGCAGTTCGCCTTCCTCCCCGTCCTCGACGTCGTCATGCTCGTCTCGATCGGCCTGATCGAGTTCTTCCGCTGTCTGAACGTCCTCTCCAACGCCCACGCCACCCTCGTCGCGCGCGACCCCGTACCGGTCGTCCCCGAGAACGGCACCCGCGTCGCCTTCCTCACCTCCTTCGTGCCCGGCAAGGAGCCGCTGGACATGGTGACGAAGACGCTGGAGGCCGCGGTCCGGGTGCGGCACCGCGGCGTGGTGCACGTCTGGCTGCTGGACGAGGGCGACGACCCGGCCGTCAGAGAGGTCTGCGCGAGACTCGGGGTGCGGCACTTCACCCGGCACGGCATACCGGAGTGGAACCGCGCCAAGGGCCCGCACCGCGCGAGAACGAAGCACGGCAACTACAACGCCTGGCTGCAGGCCCACGGCGACGACTACGACTTCTTCGCCTCGGTCGACACCGACCACGTGCCGCTGCCCAACTACCTGGAGCGGATGCTCGGTTACTTCCGCGACGAGAACGTCGGCTTCGTCATCGGCCCCCAGGTCTACGGCAACTACGACACGTTCGTCACCAAGGCCGCCGAGTCGCAGCAGTTCCTCTTCCACGCGCTGATCCAGCGGGCCGGCAACCGCTACGGCGCCCCCATGTTCGTCGGCACCTCCAACGCCGTGCGCATCACGGCCCTCAAGCAGATCGGCGGGCTGTACGACTCGATCACCGAGGACATGGCCACGGGCTTCGAGATGCACCGCCACCGGAATCCGGCCACGGGCAAGAAGTGGCGCTCGGTCTACACCCCCGACGTGCTCGCCGTCGGCGAGGGCCCGACCGCCTGGACGGACTTCTTCACCCAGCAGCTGCGCTGGTCGCGCGGTACGTACGAAACGCTGCTCAAGCAGTTCTGGAAGGCGCCCTTCACGCTGTCCCCCGGCCGCCTCTTCAACTACACCATGATGGTCATCTTCTACCCGATGTCCGCGCTGAACTGGATACTCGCCGCCCTCAGCTGCGCGCTCTTCCTCGGGCTCGGCGCCTCCGGCGTCCAGATCGACCCGGCCGTGTGGATGATGCTCTACGGCAACGCCTCGGCGCTCCAGATCGGCCTGTACGTGTGGAACCGCCGGCACAACGTCTCCCCCCACGAGCCGGAGGGCTCCGGCGGCGTGGCCGGCATGGCGATGTCCGCGCTCTCCGCGCCGATCTACGCCCGCGCGCTGTTCGACGCGGCGCTGCGCCGCAAGAGCAGGTTCGTGGTGACCCCCAAGGGCGATTCGTCCAGCCCCGACACCCTCCTCGGGACCTTCCGGATCCACCTGTTCTTCCTCCTGGTCTTCGGCGCCTCGCTGACCGCCTCCTTCTTCTTCGGCCACGCCCATCCGGCAATGATCGTCTGGGCCGTGCTGGCCCTGCTGGTCTGCTGCGCGCCGATCGTCCTCTGGCGCTGGTCGCTGCGCCGGGAGGCGCGGCACAAGCGGCAGGAGCGGCGGCAGCCCGTACCGCGCCCGTCGTCGGCCGGTGGGGCCGCGACGGCCGGCGGGGCCGAGGCCGGAGCCACTGAAGAGCAGACCGCGCAGACCGCGCAGATTCCCGTGGGGGGAACCAACCGATGAAATACCGACCGAGCCGCCGCACCCGCCGATTGGGAATGGCGTCGGTGGTGGTGATCGCCCTGGCCGCCATGAACGGCCCGGCGGTGTACGGCTTCGCCTCGGAGCAGTACCACTCGTACAAGATCAACCGGCCGGAGTACAAGCAGCGCAACGGCCACTGGGACGTGCTGGACGTCCCGGCCGAGTACAGGATCAATACGATCCACGCGGCCCTGCTGCACACCGGCAAGGTCCTGCTGGTCGCCGGCTCCGGCAACAACGCGGCGAACTTCAAGGCCAAGTCCTTCCGCACGGTCCTGTGGGACCCGGCGAAGAACACCTTCAAGAACATCGCCACGCCCACCGACCTGTTCTGCTCCGGCCACACCCAGCTGCCGGACGGCAAGCTGCTGGTGGCGGGCGGTACGCAGCGCTACGAGACCCTCAAGGGCGATGTGAAGAAGGCCGGCGGCCTGATGATCATCTACAACGAGGACCCGGACGGCCCGAAGACCTTCCCCGCCGGCACGCTCTTCACGGGCAAGGAGAACGGCAAAACGTTCGTCTCCAAGGACCCGATCGTGGTGCCGCGGGCGAAGAAGATCAAGGACAAGGCCACCGGGAAGGTGCGGGTCGAGCACAGCGAGGCCCGGGTCTACGTCGAGGCGCGCAAGCAGGGCCGCCAGTACGCCACGGGCGCCCAGGACAACTACCGCATCCACGGCCTGACCGGCGCGGACGCCCGGAACTTCTACGGCATCGCGCAGAAGCTGTCCTTCGACAAGAAGGACTTCCAGGGGATCAAGGACTCCTTCGAGTTCGACCCGGTCGCCGAGCGGTACATCCGCGTCGACCCGATGAACGAGGCGCGCTGGTATCCGACGCTGACCTCGCTGGACGACGGCAAGGTCCTCTCCGTCTCCGGCCTGGACGACATCGGCCAGGTCGTCCCCGGGAAGAACGAGCTGTACGACCCGAAGAGCAAGAAGTGGACCTACCTGCCGAAGCAGCGGTTCTTCCCGACCTACCCGACGCTCTTCCTCTCCGGCAGGGGCCAGGTCTTCTACACCGGCTCCAACGCCGGGTACGGCCCGGACAACAAGGGCCGCACACCCGGGATCTGGGACCTGAAGAGCAACAAGTTCCGGGCGGTCCCCGGGATGAGCGATCCGGACATCCTGGAGACCTCCATGTCCGTGCTGCTGCCGCCCGCGCAGGACCAGCGGTACATGGTCCTCGGCGGCGGCGGGGTCGGCGAGGACCCGCGCGCCACGGACAAGACCCGCATCGTGGACCTGACCGAGCCGAAGCCGCGCTTCCAGGACGGCCCCGACCTGTACGCGAAGACCCGCTATCCGAGCAGCGTGATCATGCCGGACGACACCGTGCTGACCACCAACGGCTCCGGCGACTACCGCGGCCGCAGCGACTCCAACATCCTGGCGGCCGAGCTGTACGACCCGGCGAAGAACACGGCACGCCGCGTCGCCGACCCCCTGGTGGGCCGCAACTACCACTCCGGCGCGCTGCTGCTCCCCGACGGCCGGGTGATGACCTTCGGCTCGGACTCGCTCTTCGGCGACAAGGACAACACCCGGCCGGCCGTCTTCCAGCAGCAGATCGACCTCTACACCCCGCCCTACCTCTTCCAGGGCTCTCGCCCCGGCCTCGAGGCCAAGGGCCCCACGACCGTGCAGCTCGGCGGCACGGCGACGTTCGGCACGTCCCACAGCTCCGCCCTGAAGAAGCTGCGGCTGATCAGGCCCGGCTCGTTCACCCACGTCACCAACGTCGAACAGCGCTCCATCGCGCTGGACTTCACGACGAAGGGCGACTCGGTGACCGTGACCCTGCCCAAGGACCCGGCCCTGGTCCCGCCCGGCTGGTACATGCTCACCGCCGTCGACGACGAGGGCACGCCGTCGAAGGCGGTGTGGGTGAAGGTGCCCGCCGCCGGCAAGCCCTAGCGACGCGTACGGACGGAGGGGGCGCCCCGTTCCCGGGCGCCCCCTCAGCTTCACTGCTTCGCGTTGCGGGCAAGCGCCAGCGCGTACGACGGCCACCACGCGCCCGCCTTCGGGCCGCCCTTGCACGGGCCGTCCGACTCCCCCGGCCGCTTGATCCACAGGTAGGCGTCCACCAGCCCGTCGTCGGTCCGGACGGTCGGCGGCTCGCCCAGTGCCCGGCCCCGCGGGTTGCACCAGTTCTCCGGGTCATCGCCGCCCGGCGCCGGGCCGTTGCCGTTCCGGCTGGTGTCGATGACGAAGTGCTTGCCGCCCACCATCGCGGAGAGCCGCTTGCCGTACTTCTCGTTCTCCTCGGTGGTCTGGTAGTTGGAGATGTTCAGCGCGAAGCCGTCGGCGCGGTCGATGCCGGCCCGCTTCAGGGGCTCCACCATCCGCCCCGGGTCCTTGATCCAATGCGGGTTGCCCGCGTCGAGGTAGACCTTGGTGTGCGGCAGCGCCTTGAGCTTGCCGACGGCCTCGGTCAGCAGCGCGTACCGCTCCTCGTGGAATTTCTCCGGCGTGCACTCGTCCTCGATGTGCGGCAGCGCGTCCGGCTCCAGGATCACCGTCGTCGCGCGGTCGCCGATGCCGTTGACCACGCCCTCCAGCCAGGCGCGATACGCGTCGCCGTCGGCGGCGCCGCCCTTGGAGTAGCTGCCGCAGTCGCGGTGCGGGATGTTGTAGAGCACCAGCAGCGCGTCCCGGTCGGCCTTCGCGGCCGCCTCGGTGAAGCCGCGGGCCTCGCCCTGCGGGTCGTCGACGCCGATCCACTCCGCGACGGGCTGCCCCGCGATGCGGTCGATCAGCCCGGCGTCGTCCTGCTTGCCGTCCTTGCGGTACGCGGCCGCCTGCCGGGCCGCCTTGCCGTCCGGGTTGACCCAGTACGGCACCGTGGCCCTGGGCCGCTGCTTCGGCGGGCCGCCGCCCGAGCCGGAGCCGTCGGACGAGGAACATCCGGCCAGCGCCCCGGCCGCCAGCAGCAGCGCCGCGAGCGCCGGTGGCGCAACCCTTGTGACGCGGTGGTCACCGCGCCGTCCACTCGAAGTCCCCCCGGACCCCGGTACTTCGCCGTACATCCACTCCCCCCTCGGAGCACGGAACTTGGCCGGTCGCAGCAATCCTGGCACACCCGTGTGCACCGGCGACGGCCCGTGGGCAACCTGTTACAGCCCGCTGCCAACGCCCTCTATGCGGAGGGCGCGCAGGCGTTCTAAAGTGTGGGTCTGGCCCTGGCCCCCGGCCTGGAACGCGCACTTCATGGCGCCTCCCGCCGACGGCAGGGCAACTCCCGCAGTCCTGAATCGCGGCGGTCGAGGACCGGTCGGCCGGCGGTTCAGGGGGGAGCGAGCCGTCGGCCCGGCCGGGCGATCCCATGCCGTGTGCGTGCCGCACTCCGCTCACCTCCTCAGGGACCGCTGACCGCGGTCAGATAGGCCGAGACGACGATCCGGTCGTCGCTGACGAGGCGCAGTTCGGCACGGCCGCGTTCGTGCGCGCCGGTGATCCGCCCGGCGTCGAACCGCGTGGGCGCGTACTCCTGTACGTCCTCCACGGTGAACTCCGCGATGCCGCCGTCCGACCGGGCCACCCGCACGGTCTCCCCGGCGCGGACCTCGCCCAGCCCGGCGAAGACGCCGCGCCCCGGACCCGCCGCACCGTGCCCGGCCAGCACCGCCACACCCGGCCGGCCCGGCTGCGGCCCGGCCGCGTCCCAGGCCACGGCGCCCGGCGTCCGGGCCGGTGGCGCCAGTACACCGTCCCGTACGCCGTCCCGCGTCTGCGCGGCGACCGGCACCACGTCCGCGTGGGCCGTGCCCAGCGCGCCGATGCCGATCGCGGTGGGCCGGGCGGCGGGCAGCGGGGCGTGTGCCCGCGGGAGTTCCTGGAGGAGGGGGCGGCCCACGGCGGCGACGTCGCCGGTGGTGGCGGCGCCCGGCAGCGCTCCGTCGGCAGGGCCGCGCCCCCATACCCACAGCCCGAGGAGCAGCAGCGCCCAGGCCACGCCGGTCAGCAGCCGGCCGTATCCGCCCAGCGCGGACAGGCCCTCATTCGGCATCACCGCCACCCCGCTTCCGCAGCACGTGCACGATGCGGCCGATCACGACGAGGGCCACGCCGCCGGCCACCACCAGGCCCGCGGACCGGCCCGAGTTCATGCCGCCCTCCGACTTCCGGCCCGCCGTCGGGGGCGCGTACGCGGCGGGTACCGGCGCGGCGGGCGCGGCGGCCCGCGCCGT
>NZ_JBEPFC010000227.1:0-4757 GCF_040301705.1 Streptomyces sp. NPDC000151
GGCCCGGCCGCCGCCGCGGCCATCAGGCGGCGCGCCCTCGGCGACCCGGACGTGGGTCCGCCCGACGCCGCCCCCGAGGCGGAGCGCTGGCGCCCTTGGCGCTCGTACGCCTACGAGTACCTCCGGCACACCGGTGCCGCTCACCCCGAAGACCACGACCCGAAGGACAGCATCAACCATGCCGCTCTACACGCTGCTTGACAGCCCGCTCGGCCGGCTGACCCTCGTGGGCGAGCCGTCGGCCGACGCCCCCGGCGGCACGGTACTGACCGCGCTCTCGCTGCCCGACCAGAAGGGCGGCGTCGTACCGGAGGCCGGCTGGACCCGAGAACCGGCCGCCTTCGCCGAGGCGGAACGGCAGCTCGGCGAGTACTTCGCGGGCGAGCGCCGTGACTTCGCGCTGACGCTGACCACCCGCGGCACCGCCTTCCGCGAGCGCGTCTGGACGGCGCTGGACGCCATCCCGTACGGCGAGACCACCAGTTACGGGGAGATCGCCCGCCGCATCGGTGCCACGCGGCCCGCCGTACGGGCCGTCGGCACCGCGATCGGCGCGAATCCGCTGCTGATCCTCCGCCCCTGCCACCGCGTCATCGGCGCCGACGGCTCGCTCACCGGCTACGCCGGTGGCCTGGACCGCAAGCGCACGCTGCTGTCCCTGGAGGGCGTCGACGCGGCCCGGTGACGCGTCGCGGAGCACTCTTTTGTGCACTGTTGAGCGGTCGCCCATGCATGGACAATACGGTCCATGAGTCAGCAGGGGGACACACGCGGACACGAGGACGACTGGTGGCGCGAGCTGTACGAAGCGGGCGACGGCAAGCCAGGTGACGCGGGGCCCTCGACCGCGCCGGACTCGCTGGACGACCGCGTCGACTCGGCGCTCGGCGCGGTGAGTCCGGTGAGCACGGTGAGTCCGCCCCCCGTCGTGGAGTTCGTCGGGGACCGGCCGCCCACGTACGCGCCCGAGCCCGTCGCGCTGCCCGCCGCCGATCCGGCCGACCTCGCCGGGCTCGTCCCGGACACCGAGCTGGACGGCGCGCAGTACGGCACGCTCACGCTGCGCGCCGCCTCCGTGCGCGGCGACTCCGCCCGGTACCGCGGCGACCCGCGCCGCGACGCGCTGCTCACCGCCCGCTTCGGTGCCGGGCGGCAGACCCTGCTACTGATCGCCGTCGCCTCCGGTGTGCACGCCTCGCCCGAGGGGCACCGCGCGGCGCGGGACGCCTGCCACTGGATCGGCGCCGCCGTCGGCCGCTCCGGCGCGCGGCTGGCCGACGACATCCGTACCGGCCGCCGCGAGGCCCTCAAGTCCGGGCTGCAGCGCCTCACCGACCGCGGCTACGGGCGGCTGCGGTCGCGCGCCGCCGAGCTGGGCCTGGACCCGCATGAGTACACCGCTTCGCTGCGCTGCCTGCTGCTGCCCGCCGACCCGGCGTGCCGCACGCGGGTCTTCTTCGGCCTCGGCGGGGGCGGCCTCTTCCGGCTCCGGGACGGCGTCTGGCAGGACCTGGAACCGCCGCTGCCGCCGGACGAAGCGGCCAACCTCGGCGTCACGGAGGCACCGGACACCCCAGAAGCCGCCCCCGATGCCATCGGCGAACCGTTCCGCTTCCGCGCCTCCGTGGCCCGCTCCGGCGACACCCTGCTGCTGTGCAGCGCGGGGCTGGCCGAGCCGTTGCGCGAGGCGCCCGACTTCGCCGCGCGGCTGGCCGGGAGGTGGGCGGAGACCGAGCCGCCGGGTCTGGTCGCCTTCCTGGCCGACGCCCAGCTGCGCGTGAAGGGCCACGCCAAGGACCGCACGGCCGCGGCGGTGTGGGACAGCTGAGCCGCCCGCCGGGACGGCTGAGCCGCCCGCCGTACCGCGGTGTGGGACCCGGCTCCGCCCGGGGAGGGAGTGGTAGAACCGAATCAATGCCGCGAAGACGGGCAAAACGCCCGACGGGCGGCGCGAGCCACTGATCCCCACCCGAAGGGCGTGCGCGCGATGGCGAAGCAGACCGTGGCCGAGCAGTTCGTCGACATCCTGGCGCGCGCCGGGGTCAAGCGGCTGTACGGAGTCGTCGGCGACAGCCTCAATCCGATCGTCGACGCCATCCGCCGCACCCCGGCCGTCGACTGGGTCCAGGTCCGGCACGAGGAGGTCGCGGCGTTCGCGGCCGGCGCCGAGGCCCAGATCACCGGCCGGCTCGCGGCCTGCGCCGGCTCCTGCGGCCCGGGCAACCTCCACCTCATCAACGGCCTCTTCGACGCGCACCGTTCGATGGCCCCCGTACTGGCCCTCGCCTCGCACATCCCGTCCAGCGAGATCGGCACCAGCTTCTTCCAGGAGACCCACCCCGACCAGCTCTTCCAGGAGTGCAGCCACTACTGCGAGCTGATCTCCAACACCCGGCAGATGCCGCGCGTCCTGCAGACCGCGATCCAGCACGCGGTGGGCCGCAGCGGCGTCTCCGTGGTCGCGCTGCCCGGCGACATCGCGGGCGAGCCGGCCCCCGAGCGCGCCGAGGAACACGCGCTGGTCACCACGCGGCCCTCCGTGCGCCCCGGTGACGCCGAGATCGCGCAGCTCGCCCGCATGATCGACCAGGCCGGCAAGGTCACGCTCTTCTGCGGCAGCGGTACGGCGGGCGCACACGCCGAGGTCATGGAACTGGCCGAGAAGATCAAGTCGCCCGTCGGCCACGCACTGCGCGGCAAGGAGTGGATCCAGTACGACAATCCGTACGACGTGGGCATGAGCGGTCTGCTCGGATACGGCGCCGCCTATGAGGCCACGCACGAGTGCGATCTGCTGATCCTGCTCGGCACGGACTTCCCGTACAACGCCTTCCTCCCGGACGACGTGCCCATCGTGCAGGTCGACGTGCGTGCCGAGCACCTCGGCCGCCGCTCCACGCTGGACCTGGCCGTCTGGGGCGACGTACGGGAGACGCTGCGCTGCCTGACCCCGCTGGTCGCGGAGAAGAAGAACCGCCGCTTCCTGGACCGGATGCTCAAGAAGCACGCCGACGCGCTGGAGGGCGTGGTCAAGGCGTACACCCGCAAGGTCGACCGGCACGTCCCGATCCACCCCGAGTACGTCGCCTCCGTACTGGACGAGGAGGCCTCGGACGACGCGGTCTTCACCGTCGACACCGGGATGTGCAACGTCTGGGCGGCGCGTTACCTCACGCCCAACGGGCGCCGCCGCGTCATCGGTTCGTTCACGCACGGCTCGATGGCCAACGCGCTGCCGCAGGCCATCGGCGCGCAGCTGACCGACCGCCGGCGGCAGGTCGTCTCGATGTCAGGGGACGGCGGATTCTCCATGCTCATGGGCGACTTCCTCACCCTGGTCCAGCACAACCTTCCGGTGAAGGTCGTGTTGTTCAACAATTCCTCGCTCGGGATGGTCGAGCTGGAGATGCTGGTGGCGGGGCTGCCCTCGTACGGCACCGACAACCAGAACCCCGACTTCGCGGCCATCGCCCGGGCGGCGGGCGCGTACGGCGTCCGCGTGGAGAAGCCCAAGCACCTGCGGGGCGCGCTGCGGGACGCCTTCAAACACAACGGGCCCGCGCTCGTCGACATCGTCACCGACCCGAACGCGCTGTCCATCCCGCCGAAGATCAGCGCCGACATGGTGACCGGCTTCGCGCTCTCGGCGGGCAAGATCGTGCTGGACGGCGGCGTGGGCCGGATGGTGCAGATGGCCCGGTCCAACCTCCGCAACATCCCACGCTTCTGAGCCGTTACCGCGCAGCGGGGCACATGCCCCGCACCTGTGCCCGGCCGTGGCGGGAGGAATCAGGAGCTTCCGGGCTGCGCCGCCGTGCCGCGGCGGCCCGGACGCGGGCGTAGCCGCACCGGGCCACTCGGCGGACCCCGCGCCTCGACGGCTCCTCCGGGACGCGCCGCACCGGCTGCGGCAGCGGGCCGGTCGACAGCGAAGGCGAATTCGTTCTACGGACGGCCGCGCCACGGCCGCGTTCCCGCCCTTGTCATGACAGCCGGGCCGGACCTTGGTCGGGACCAGCCGGGCATCTCGTGGCATATGCGGAAGCAGCGGACGAAGCTTGGGTCGTATCCCGATGGGCATGCATCGATCTGAGGTTGTTCGAGAGATCGGGGATGAAGATCGGACACACCGGAGCGCTCGGGGCGGGGAGGATGAAGCGTCAGCCTGTAGGGGGCGAGCAACTGCACGGACGGATCGACGGGCCGGTCACCGGCCCCCTCGACGGCCGTGGCGGCACATGGAGGGAAGGGCAGCGGCCGAGGGCCATCCGGCACCGGCTGCGCCGCGCCGACCTGACGGCGGTGGCGGAGGTCCGCAGGGACCTGCGTCAACTGCTGGTCCACTGGGGGGATTCCGGCAGGTCGGACATCGCGGAGCTGCTCATCAGCGAGCTGGTCACCAACGCCCTGGTGCACACCGACCGGGGCGCCGTGGTGACCGTGACGGTCACCGACCGCCTGCGGGTGGAAGTACGGGACTTCGTGTCCCGGCGGCCGCAGCCCCGCAGACCGACCACCGAAGGCACTTCGGGGAGAGGACTGATGCTGGTGCGCTCGCTCGCGGACGCCTGGGGCATACGGATGCACGGGGTGGGCAAGTGCGTGTGGTTCGAACTGGGCGGCACGGCGGCGTGAGCCGCGCGTGAGCGGACGAGGCGGCGGGGGGGGGGCCCCGGGGGGCGCCCCCCCCCGCGGGGGGGGGGGCGCCCCGCCGGGGGGGGGGCGGCCCGCGCGGGCCCCGGCAGCCCCGGCCTGAA
>NZ_JBEPFC010000227.1:4767-7436 GCF_040301705.1 Streptomyces sp. NPDC000151
GCCGGGTGTGGGCCTGTGGGGTGTTTCCGCGGGGGGGCCCCGGCGCGGGCGGGGGGGGGGGGGCGGGGGGGGGGGGGCGGCCGCCCCCCCGGCCCCCCCCCCCCGCCGCTCGGTCGCGGTACAGCCGCTCGGTCGTCGGCTCGCCCGGCGCTCAGCCGAACTGCCGCTCGATCTCGGCGAGTTTCTCCTCCAGGGAGTCAAGGCGCGGGATCGTCTGGGTGTCGTCCTCGGCGGTGAGGTCCACGGTCCGCCGGCCCTGCCGCTCGGCGCCGCCGGCGCGGCCGGTCACGGCCGTCAGTGTGGGGCGCGACCGCGGCCGGCCGCCCGGAGCGGGCTCCGCTTCGGCGGCGGGGCTCTCGGTCAGGGGCGGCGCCTCTATCGCGGGGGTGTCGCCCGTCCGGCCGCCGGCCGCCTGGCCCTCGATCGCCGGGGCCTCGGCCTGCTGGGCCACCGGCCGCCCGGCCGTCACGGCCGGCACCTGGCGGGCGCCGCGCCCCCACCGGTGCTGCCGGTTCAGCGCCTTCACCCGGGCCCGGTCCAGCTTGCCCTGCTCGCGCCGGCGCCGCCGGGCCTGCTCCTCCTCGCGGCGGTCCTCGCGTACCTCCTCGACCGCCTCGTCCAGGCTCCGTACGTTCTCCAGGAGCATCAGCGACCAGGCGGCGAAGGTCTCGCGCGGGGCCCGCAGCCAGCGCACGATACGGATCTGCGGCAGCGGCCTGGGCACCAGGCCCTGTTCGCGCAGCGCCGCCCTGCGGGTCTGCTTCAGCGCCCGGTCGAAGAGGACCGCGGCCGACAGGGACATGCCCGCGAAGAACTGCGGCGCGCCCGCGTGGTCCAGGCCGCGCGGCGCGTGCACCCAGTTGAACCACGCGGCCGCGCCCGCGAACGTCCACACCAGCATCCGCGAGCCGAGCGCCGCGTCACCGTGGCTGGCCTCGCGCACGGCCAGTACAGAGCAGAACATCGCGGCGCCGTCCAGGCCGAACGGCACCAGGTACTCCCAACCCCCGGAGAGGTTGAGGTTCTGCCGGCCGAAGCCGACCAGGCCGTGGAAGGAGAGCGCGGCCGCCACCGCGGCGCAGCAGAAGAGCAGCAGGTACGACGCCGAGCCGTAGACGGCCTCCTTGCGGCGCCGGCGTTCCTCGCTGCGCTCCCAGGAGTCGTCGGCCGCCGTCTTGTCCGCGCTCTGCTTGCCGCGCAGGACCACCGCCACGGCCGCCGTGACGCCGACGAGCAGCAGGGCTCCCGGGACGAGCCAGTCCAGCGATATGTCCGTCATTCTCATCTGGGACCCCTTGCATCGCGGTACGCGTTTCGCGCGACATCCTGGCGGAGCCGGCCGGTACGGCAGGGGTTTTCGGGGCAAGAGGACGCCAAGGAGGCGGCCAGGGCCGCCGAGAGGGGCAAACTGTTCGCACAGCCTTGAGGGCGGCGGCAGTTGAGTTCGATTGTCGCCACTCGATCGGGTGGCAGGGGAGCAGTGCGCTGTGGCGGGGGAGCGGAGCGCTCGGGTCAGGCGCTCGCGGTGAGCCGCGCGACCCGGTCGGCGTCGCAGGTGCGCGGGCAGGTGACGCAGGTGTCCTCCGGGCGCACGGTGTAGAACATGCAGCAGCTCGCGCGGTCCCGCGTCGGGAGCCGCTCGCCGGCCGGGCCGGTCAGCTCGCGGAAGCCCGCGCCGCCGACGTACGGCGCCGTCGTGCCCGGCAGCAGCCGCGCCACCTCGGCCACCGCGCGCGGCTCCTCGCCGAGCAGATGGCCGAGGTACCACAGCCCCTCGACGATCTCGTCCGTCGCCATGCCCCACAGGGCGCGCGGGCCGCGCCGCACGCGGGGCCGGAAGCCGTCCAGTACCGGCCCGAGGTGCTCGGCGACCGCGGCCCGCACCTCGCCGCGCAGCGCCTCCTCGTCGGGCACCACGACGGCTCCCGGCAGCTCGGCCGCGGTGTCGTCGGGCAGGCACGCGAACGAGGTGATCCGTACGGCCGCGTGGCCCAGCTCGCGCGGGAAGAAGACGGCGCCGGCGGGCAGCCGGGGCACCCGGCGGTGCAGGAACCACGGCATGGTGATCAGTAGGCAGGCCGGCCAGGCGTACCGGTGCAGGCCGAAGCTGGCGACCACGTCGGCGCGTGCACGCTTCCCGTAGTTCTTGATCACCTGTGCGTCGTCCCAGGCGAGGAAGGCGTCCAGGGCCGCGCCGCCGGCCGCCAGCTCCGCCGCGCTCGTCCAGTCCTCGCCCGCCGGGGCCGCGTCCCGCGGCCCGAGCTCGGTCACCCGCAGGCCCGGGAACACCTCCGTGAGCCGGGCATACGCGCCGGTCACGGGGGAAGGGGACGGCGGGGCGGCGAGGACGGAAGAAGGCATGCGGAGGACCACCGAATCGCGTCGTTGGCAGGTAAGGCTTACCTTAGCGGAAGTCTCCGAGGTTTGAACTGCGGCAGGGGCCGCCTATGGTGCTCAAGGACATCAGGAGGTACCCCATGGAGCAGCGCGGAGCGGAACAGCCGTCGCGAATACGCGCCCGCGTGCCCGTACAGGGGCGCCCCGAGGGGGTGCAGGGCCACCCCGAGGCGATACGCGGACGGCACCCGGCCGACGCCGACGGCGCCGTCACCCACGCCGTCGCCGCCCCGCCGCCGGTAGCCCCCGCCGCGCCGCCCGCCGCGCCCTCC
>NZ_JBEPFC010000228.1:0-7402 GCF_040301705.1 Streptomyces sp. NPDC000151
CCCGGTTCCAGGCCACTCCCCCCCGCCCCCCCCGGGAGGCGCCCCCGCGCCCCCCCCCCCCTCTGTGCGTCGTACCGGTCAGTCCTCGCTCGGCGCGCTCGGCAGCTGGGTCTGGATCAGGTCCATGACCGAGGAGTCGGTCAGGGTCGAGACGTCGCCCAGGTCACGGTTCTCCGCGACGTCGCGCAGCAGCCGACGCATGATCTTGCCGGAGCGGGTCTTGGGCAGCTCCGCGACCGGCAGGATGCGCTTGGGCTTGGCGATCGGGCCCAGGCTCTGGGCGACGTGCGCCCGCAGCTCGTTCACCAGCGCCTCGTCCTGCTCGGCGCCGCCGCGCAGGATCACGAAGGCGCAGATGGACTGGGTGGTCTGCGGGTCGGTGGCGCCCACGACGGCCGCCTCGGCCACCTTCGGGTGCGAGACCAGCGCGGACTCGACCTCGGTGGTGGAGATGTTGTGGCCGGAGACCAGCATGACGTCGTCCACCCGGCCCAGCAGCCAGATGTCGCCGTCCTCGTCCTTCTTCGCGCCGTCGCCCGCGAAGTACTTGCCCTCGAAGCGGGACCAGTACGTGTCGAGGTAGCGCTGGTCGTCGCCCCAGATGGTGCGCAGCATGGACGGCCACGGCTCGGTCAGTACCAGGTAGCCGCCGGCGCCGTCCGGCACCTCGTTCGCGGCGTCGTCGACCACGGTCGCCGCGATGCCGGGCAGCGGGACCTGCGCGGAGCCGGGCTTGGCGGTCGTGACGCCCGGCAGCGGGCTGAGCATGATGCCGCCGGTCTCGGTCTGCCACCAGGTGTCCACGACCGGCGTCCGGTCGCCGCCGATGTGCTTGCGGTACCAGACCCATGCCTCGGGGTTGATCGGCTCGCCGACCGAGCCCAGCACGCGCAGGCTCGACAGGTCGAACTTGGCGGGGATGTCGTCGCCCCACTTCATGGCGGCGCGGATCGCGGTCGGCGCCGTGTAGAGGATCGTCACGCCGTACTTCTGGACGATCTCCCACCAGCGGCCCTGGTGCGGGGTGTCGGGCGTGCCCTCGTAGAGCACCTCGGTCGCGCCGTTCGAGAGCGGGCCGTAGGTGATGTACGAGTGGCCGGTCACCCAGCCGACGTCGGCGGTGCACCAGTAGACGTCGGTCTCGGGCTTGAGGTCGAAGACCGCATGGTGGGTGTAGGAGACCTGGGTGAGGTAGCCGCCCGTGGTGTGCAGGATGCCCTTGGGCTTACCCGTCGTGCCCGAGGTGTACAGGATGAACAGCGGGTGCTCGGCGTCGAACGCCTGCGGGGTGTGCTGGTCGCTCTGCTGCTCGACGAGCTCGTGCCACCAGACGTCCCGGCCCTCCATCCAGGCGGTGTCCTGGCCGGTGCGGCGGACCACGAGGACGTTGCGGACGTTCTCCGTGCCGGGCTTGGTCAGCGCCTCGTCGACGGCGGGCTTGAGCGCGGAGGGCTTGCCGCGGCGGTAACCGCCGTCGGAGGTGATCACGACGCGGGCGTCCGCGTCCTTGATGCGGGTGGCCAGCGCGTCGGCGGAGAAGCCGCCGAAGACCACCGAGTGCGGCGCGCCCAGCCGGGCACAGGCCAGCATGGCGATGACCGTCTCCGGGATCATCGGCAGGTAGATCGCGACCCGGTCGCCGGCCTCGACGCCCAGCGCGGTCAGCGCGTTGGCGGCCTTGGAGACCTCGCGCTGCAGCTCGGCGTAGGTGATGGCCCGGGTGTCGCCGGGCTCGCCCTCGAAGTGGATGGCCACCCGGTCGCCCAGGCCGTTCTCCACGTGCCGGTCCACGCAGTTGTACGCGACGTTGAGCTTGCCGTCGGCGAACCACTTCGCGAAGGGCGCGTTGGACCAGTCCAGCGTCTGGGTGGGCGCGGTGTCCCAGCTCAGACGCTTCGCCTGCTCGGCCCAGAAGCCCAGCCGGTCCGCCGCTGCCTGTTCGTACGCCACCGCCTTGACATTGGCGTCGGCGGCCAGGTCGGCGGGCGGCGCGAACCGCCGCTCCTCCTTCATCAGGTTGGCCAGGCTTTCGTTGCTCACGGCATCTCCCAGTCTCAGGGCGTCCGGTTGTCCCGTGCCATAGCTCATCAGCCGATGGGCTGCCCTGACAAGGGCTGTTGATAAAAATTGGTGTAGACCTTTACATGATCATCAACCTTCCGGGTGACTTCGGTCCGGGAGTTGACCGGGTGGAGAGTCGTCGCAGGTCACGGCGGTGCCGCCGGATATCGCTCGTGGCGTATTACGCCGTGACCGGTGCGACCGGCGTTGCTTCGGGCCGTACGGCCGAGAAACGGTCGGAGCCGTGCTCCAGTACGTACGCCTGCGCCTCGCCGACGTGGAAGTACATGCCGTGCAGCGACAGCGAACCCTCGGCCACCCGGCGGGCCACGCACTGATGCGTCATCAGGTGGTCGAGCTGCTGCATGACGTTGACGAGCGCCAGGCGCTCCAGGTCGTCGGCGACCGGCCGGTCGGCGAGGCTGACGTCCGCGCCTTCCGGCCGTGCCATCCGGTCCAGGCTGGGGCGGCCGTGGCGCAGCCAGCGCGCGAGCGGGGTCTGCGCGCCGGGCTCGTGGCGGTCCGAGGCGAGGAGCGCCTGCATCGCGCCGCAGCCCGAATGCCCGCACACGGTGATCGAGCCGACCTTCAGCACGTCGACGGCGTACTCGATGGCGGCGCCCACGGAGTCGCAGGCGGCCTCCGTGCCCGGCGGCGGCATCAGATTGCCGATGTTGCGCACGGTGAAGAGGTCGCCCGGACCGCTCGACGTGATCATGCTCGTGACGAGGCGGGAATCGGCGCAGGTCAGAAAGAGATTGGTGGGCCGCTGGCCCTCCCGGGCGAGCCGCGCCAGCTCCTCGCGGACCAGTGGCGCCGTATGCCGCTGGAAGGCGCTGACCCCGCCGAGCAGCTGGCCGCCGCCCAGGAGCTGCCCCTCGGCCGTACCGGCGGGCCGCGCGGTCCGGGTGCAGTGGTGGTTGCGCCACGGGGTCCAGGGACGGCAGGCGTGTGTGCCGGACGGCTCCCCGATCGGCCTGCCGCCGCGTCCCCCGAGGGTGACCTCGCCGCCGCGCGCCCGGTGCGCGCTCGTCCAGGACTGCAGCGCTTCATAGGCGGCGTGGTCCATGAAGGAGCCGTACAGCTCGATCACCGCATGGGCCGTCACGGGCACCTGGGCGAGCGCGCGGGCCAGCCGCGGCACGGCCAGGAACGTCAACTGGCCGCTGACGCGCACCTGGTGCCGGCCGCCGTCCTCGATGACGGAGACGCGGGTGTGGGTGAGCCGGCGCAGCGCCAGGAAGACGGCGACGGCGATGCCGAGCCCGACCCCCTGCAGTACTCCGAAGACCACCACGCCGCCCAGGGTGACGGCGTAGACCGGGAATTCGCGGTGCCGCTGGACGTGCCGGATGTGCGCGAAGCTCACCATCCGTACGCCGACGAGCATCACCAGGGCGGCGAGCGCGGCCAGTGGGATCAGCTCCAGCGCGCCGGCGAACAGCCCGGCGCAGAGCACCACCCACACGCCGTGCAGCACCGTCGACGCACGCCCTGTCGCGCCCGCCTTCACGTTCGCCGAGCCGCGGATCGCGCCGCCGGCCACGGGGAGGCCGCCCAGCAGCCCGGAGAGGACGTTCGACACGCCCTGACCGGCCAGTTCACGGTCCAGGTGGGTGCGCCCGGGGCCGGGGCCCGGCTGCTCGGCGGCCAGTTTGTCGACCGCGACCGCGGACAGCAGCGACTCCATGCTCGCCACCAGGGTGACCGTCAGGACGGCCGCCACCAGGCCGAGCAGCGGCGTGTCCGGGAGTGCGGGCAGTGCAGGCGCGGTCCACGAGGGCAGCTCGACCCGGGGCACCGAGAAGCCCGCGCTCATGGCGGTGGCCGTGGCGACAGCGGGCAGCGGCGCGGGAATCCTGCGCAGCGCGCGCCCCGTCCGTCCGGGCAGGCGCGGCCAGCCGGCCAGTACGGCGACGGTGACCGCGCCGATCAGTACGGAGGCGCCGTGCAGCCCGGCCAACTGGCCCGGCAGCGCGGCGATGTTGGCGAGCGAGGAGCTGTTGGCGCCGCCGCCGAGCACCACGTGCAGCTGGCCGAGCGCGATGGTCACGCCGATGCCCGCGAGCATGCCGTGGACGATCGCCGGGCTGATGGCGAGGGCCGCGCGGGCCACCCGGAGCGCGCCCAGGGCGAGCTGGGTCAGCCCGGCCAGCACCGTGATGGCGCAGGTCGCCCGCCAGCCGTACCGTTGCACGAGGTCGGCGGTGACGATGAGGAGGCCGGTGGCGGCGCCGCTGACCTGGAGCGGGGCGCCGCCGAGCAAGCCCGCGACGAGGCCGCCGACGGCCGCGGCGACGAGTCCGGCCTGCGGCGGCGCACCAGTGGCCAGCGCGATGCCGAGCGAGAGGGGGATGGCGATCAGGAAGATGACGAAGGAGGCGCCCAGATCGTGGCGCCAGGCCCCCGGGGAAAGGCGATGGAAGGGCCCGGACGGCTTTCCGGCGGGCCGCTGACGGTCGTGGTCCTGCTGTGCGTCACGGGGGTCCTGGGACCCCGGCGTGGCCGGCTCGGGTGCGTAAGGCTGCGGCATTCCCGTCTCCTCCGGGGCGACGCGGCCGCGCTACGGGGCGCGGTCGTGGGGCGGCGGTGTACTGCGGGGGCTGAGCCGGCCGGGGTGCGTCGTGGTGGGTGACGGTCCGGTGACTCTCCAGTGTCGGTAAAGGAACCGTAATGTCGCGTCCGGCCACGGAGAAGCCATGACAGGCAAATGGGCTGGTGGTTCCGCCTATCAGGTGAATGCGGGAGCGGTCGTCCGGCGTGCGTCTGCCGCGGGGCCGGGCGCGGCATCGGACCGCGGGCCCGGCCCCCTGTGACATACCGGCAAGCATCCGCTGCGGGCCGCCGCGCGGCCGTCAGGCGGGCTGCGGCGCGGTCGTGGCCATGCCTTCGGAGAGTACGAACCCGGGGTCCACCTGGGACGTCAGGTCGGCCCCCGTCTTGCTGTTGCCCCAGCTCTCGGCGTTCTTCAGGTGGAAGTGCACCATCTGCCGGGTGTAGCGCTCCCAGTCGCGTCCTTCGTATGCGGCGTCGGCGGTGGCGTGCAGCGTGCGCAGCGCCTCGTGGTTGGCGTCCTCCAGCTCCACGAAGGGTGCGGGCCTGCCCTTCTCCATGGCCCGCACCCAGTCGGAGTGGCCGACCGTCACGAGCAGGTCGTCGCCCACCTGCTCGCGCAGGAAGGCGAGGTCGTCCGGGCCCTGCACCTTGTTGCCGACCACCCTCAGCTCGACACCGAAGTCGCGCGCGTACTCCTTGTACTGGCGGTAGACGGCGACGCCCTTACGGGTCGGCTCGGCCACCAGGAAGGTCAGGTCGAAGCGGGTGAACATCCCGGAGGCGAACGAGTCCGAGCCGGCCGTCATGTCGACGACCACGTACTCCTGGCGGCCGTCCACCAGGTGGTTCAGGCACAGCTCCACCGCGCCGACCTTGGAGTGGTAGCAGGCCACGCCGAGGTCGGACTCGGTGAACGGCCCGGTGGCCAGCAGCCGGACCGTGCGGTCGTCGAGGCGTACGTCCCGTGCACAGGCGGCGTACACCGGGTTGTCCTCGACGACCCGTAGCAGCCGCGAACCCGCACCGGGAGGCGTCGTCTTGATCATCGTGTCGGCGGACGCGATGCGCGGGTTGTCGCCGCGCAAGTAGTCCTTGATGAGCGGGAGATGGGCGCCCATCGCGGGAAGCGCGGCGGCCTGGTCCTCGTCCAGGCCGAGCGCGGCCCCCAAATGCTGGTTGATGTCGGCGTCCACCGCGATCACGGGCGTGGCGGTGGCGGCGAGGTGACGGATGAACAGCGAGGACAGCGTGGTCTTGCCACTGCCGCCCTTGCCCACGAAAGCGATCTTCATGTTCACGAAGCGTAATTGCGGAATCGCCTTACGTGAGGGGTTTACGTGAAGAAGACCACTCCAACGAGGGGTGTGCCCTTGTGGTGCGTAGGGTCGTCCCCATGAGTACGACAGCCGACCCGCTCGCGACCCTCGCCTCGCTCCCCGGAGTCGCCGACAGCGTGGACTCCGTACGCAAGAGCATCGACCGGGTCTACGGGCACCGGATCATGCGGCGCCGCAGCAACGAGGTCACCGCGGAGGCTGCCCTGCGCAGCGCGCGCGGCTCGGCGGCGCTGTCCGGCGCCGACTGGGCGCTGGAGGAGGTGCGCAGGCGCACGGACTTCAGTGGTGACGGCGAGGCGCGCACCGTGGGTGCGGCGCTGCGCCTGTCGACCGAGGCGGGGCAGCTCCTGAGTGTGTGGCGGCAGTCGCCGCTTCGGGTGCTGGCCCGGCTGCACCTGGTTGCGGCGGGCGGCGACGCGCCCGATGAGAGCGTGGGCCGGCCCCGGCTGGCGGGCGAGCCGGTGACCGAGCCGCTGATCGAGCTGCCGCTCCCGGATGCCGAGGAGGTGGCCGGCCGGCTGGACGGGCTGGCCCGTCTGGTGCTGTCCGGTACCAAGGCGCCGGCGCTGGTCACGGCCGCGGTGGTGCACGGCGAGCTGCTCGCGCTGCGCCCCTTCGGGTCCTGCAACGGCCTGGTGGCGCGCACGGCGGAACGTATCGTCCTGATCGGCAGCGGCCTCGACCCGAAGTCGATCTCCCCGTCGGAGGTCGGCCACGCGGAGCTGGGCCGGGCGGCGTACGTCGCGGCCCTGGAGAACTACGTGTCCGGCACCCCGGAGGGAATGGCGGCCTGGATCGCGCACTGCGGGCGCGCGGTCGAGCTGGGCGCACGCGAGAGCACGGCGGTGTGCGAGGCGCTGCAGCGAGGCGCTGCGTAACACGGGCCTTCGAGGCGCTGCGCAGTACGGCCCACGAGGGGCTGCACAGGACGGGCCTTCGGGCGGCCAACGGGCCTGGCCTTCAGGGGCCCGGACAAGGGTTGCGGCGGTACCTGGTCCTGCTCGGTACCGCCGCGTTGCACTCTCGCCGAGTTACCAATGCGTGCACGATAGTTGCCGACAGGTCGGAGA
The DNA here is from genome assembly GCF_040301705.1 of Streptomyces sp. NPDC000151. Classification (NCBI taxonomy): domain Bacteria; kingdom Bacillati; phylum Actinomycetota; class Actinomycetes; order Kitasatosporales; family Streptomycetaceae; genus Streptomyces; species Streptomyces sp. NPDC000151. The sequence goes on from NZ_JBEPFC010000228.1 coordinate 7,025, forward strand.
CTTTGTCCTTACCTGGTGCGGCTGGCCCGTAATCGACGGGTCGGCGTCGCGTGGGTGCCCGACGTTCATGCTCGGTCCGTGGGGCCTACTGCGTTGAAGGTGCTCCTCTCGGAGAATCCTTGGTCTCGCGGGCCGTTAATTCCTTTGTACTCCTGCTGTCCGGTAAGCGGAACCCCTCACCACACATCTTTACTTTTGCCTTCAAACGGGGGTGATTCGGGCGCCTGTAGGGGCTCGGCTCCGGCTGGGAGGCGCTAGGAGGCGCGCGGGGGGGGGACGCCTCAGGCGGAGAGGGCGCGCGCCGGCGTGCCGCGCCGCCGGCTGGCGTACCAGACCAGGCCCGCGGTGGCCGCGGCGGCGCCCACCGCGACGGCGACC
>NZ_JBEPFC010000229.1:0-7364 GCF_040301705.1 Streptomyces sp. NPDC000151
TGTTCACCGTCTTCAAGACCGCCTGCTACGTCGACCACGACCGGCTCACGGCGACCAGCGAGGTCGTGGACACCGGGCCGCCCGCATCATCTGGCGGCCGAGCTTGCGCGCTGTGGCACGCAGGGCCGGTACGGGTGTGCGGGCGTCGGCGGCCTCGTCCAGCGCGAGCGGGTCGCAGCCCGCGGCGGCCGCGGCGGCGAGACCCGCCGCGACCAGCCCGGCCGTGTGCAGCCGACCGCGGCAGAACTCCTCCAGCGAGCCGCCGTCCCGGATACGCCCTGCGGCGACGGCCGGTTCGGCGCCGCCGGAGTGGGCGTGCCCGCCGGCCGGGAACCGTCCGTCGGCCAGGACCAGCAGTGCGGCGCGGCTCATCGGTCCCGGCCTTTCCGCAGGGGTGCGTCGTACATGGCCATCAGAACAGGAAGTACCGCTGTGCCATGGGCAGTTCGGCCGCCGGGGCCGGCTCGACCACGGCGTCGTCGATGGTCACCGTGAAGGTGTCGGGGTCGACGACGACCTTCGGCAGCGCGTCGTTGTTGCGCATGGACGCCTTGGTGACCTGGCGCGTGGAGCGGATGGCCGTCAGCTCCTTGGCGACGCCCAGCCGGTCGCCCAGCCCGTCCGCGATGGCCTGCTCGGAGACGAAGTTGAGCGAGTTGGCGCCGGGGGCCTTGCCGATCGCGCCGAACATCGGGCGCGGCAGGATCGGCTGCGGGGTGGGGATGGACGCGTTGGCGTCGCCCACCTGCGCGTACGCGATCTGGCCGCCCTTGATGACCAGCTTCGGCTTGACGCCGAAGAACGCCGGGTCCCACAGCACGAGGTCGGCGAGCTTGCCGGTCTCGACGGAGCCGACGACGTGGTCGATGCCCTGGGCGATCGCCGGGTTGATGGTGTACTTCGCGACGTACCGCCGTACGCGGTTGTTGTCGGCGGCGAAGTCACCGGGCAGCGCGCCGCGGCGCTTCTTCATGACGTGCGCGGTCTGCCAGGTGCGCATGACGACCTCGCCGATGCGGCCCATGGCCTGCGCGTCCGACGACATCATCGAGATGGCGCCCATGTCGTGCAGGAAGTCCTCGGCCGCGATGGTCGAGGGCCGGATGCGGGACTCGGCGAAGGCCAGGTCCTCGGGGACCGCGGGGTTGAGGTGGTGACAGACCATCAGCATGTCGAGGTGTTCCTCGACGGTGTTGACGGTGTGCGGCCGGGTCGGGTTGGTCGAAGCGGGCAGCACGTTGGGCTCCGACACCATGGCGATCATGTCGGGGGCGTGGCCGCCGCCCGCGCCCTCGACGTGGAAGGCGTGGATCGAGCGCCCGGCGATCGCGGCGAGGGTGTCACCGAGGAAGCCCGCCTCGTTCAGGGTGTCGGTGTGGATCGCGAGCTGGGCGCCGCTCTCCTCGCAGACGCCGAGGCAGGCGTCGATGACGGCCGGGGTGGCGCCCCAGTCCTCGTGGATCTTGAAGCCGAGTACGCCGGCCCGCAGCTGGTCGCGCATCGAGGCGACCGAGGTGGTGTTGCCCTTGCCGAGCAGGCCGACGTTGACCGGCAGGCCGTCCATCGCCTCGAACATCCGGGTGACGTGCCAGGCGCCGGGCGTGATGGTGGTGGCCTTGCTGCCCTCGGCGGGCCCCGTGCCGCCACCGATCATGGTGGTGACACCGGAGGCCAGCGCTTCGGTCGCCTGCTCGGGGCAGATGAAGTGCACGTGGGTGTCGATGGCGCCGGCCGTGAGGATCTTGCCGTTGCCGGCGATGATCTCGGTCTCCGGGCCAATGACCAGCTCCGGGTGGACGCCGTCCATGGTGTCGGGGTTGCCGGCCTTGCCGAGCGCCACGATGCGGCCGTCGCGGATGCCGACGTCGGCCTTGACGATGCCCCAGTGGTCGATGACGATCACGCCGGTGATCACGGTGTCCGGGGTGCCTTCGGCCCGGGAGAGCCGGGACTGGCCCATCGACTCGCGGATGACCTTGCCGCCGCCGAAGACCGCCTCGTCACCGCTGCGCCCGGGGCCGCCCGACCAGTCCTCGCTGATCTCGATCAGCAGGTCGGTGTCGGCGAGCCGCACCATGTCGCCCGCCGTCGGGCCGAAGAGGTCGGCGTACGCGGCACGGGAAAGTTCAGCCATCGAGGGTGCCTCCGGTTTCGCCACGCAGGCCCGCGACGATCCGCTTGCCCGCGAGGGGCACCAGTTCGACCTCGGTGGGGATACCGGGCTCGAAGCGCACGGCTGAGCCGGCGGCGACGTTCAGGCGCTTGCCGTGCGCGGCCGCACGGTCGAAGTCGAGGCCGGGGTTGGCCTCGGCGAAGTGGTAGTGGGAGCCGACCTGCACGGGGCGGTCGGCGATGTTGAGGACGGTCATGCGCGTGACGGGAAGCCCCTCGTTGAGGCGTACCGGCTCATCGGCGTAGCGGATCTGTCCCGGGATCATCTTCGGCTCTCCCTGGGTCAGCTGATGGGATCGTGGACGGTGACGAGCTTGGTGCCGTCCGGGAAGGTCGCCTCGACCTGGACGTCGTGGATCATCTCGGGGATGCCCTCCATCACGTCGTCGCGGGTGAGGACATTGCGCCCGGAGGACATGAGCTCGGCGACCGTTCGGCCGTCGCGCGCGCCTTCCAGGATGTGCACGGTCAGCAGGGCAATGGCTTCGGGGTGGTTGAGCCGTACGCCGCGGGCCCGGCGCTTTTCGGCAACGTCCGCCGCGACATGAATCATCAGCCGTTCTTGTTCATGCGGGGTCAGTTGCATTCTCCACCTCACATTCTTACGCCTGGGCCGCATCGGCCCAGGTCACGGGCCCCGACGCGCCCGTACAAGTAGATGTATCACACATTCAACAAAGGAAAAGCAAACTGATCTCCAGATAAGTTCCATGAAACGCCCCGGACTTCGCAGGCTAGCCCCGCCCGATGTCGGCGGCGTTACCCCGGTGAATCCCTTGTTAAATCTGGGGACCGTGCCACAGGCGCCGAATTCCCGCGTACTCCCCACTCCCCCCGAAGCGGACATAACGCTCGACCGCCCCGCTCCCCGGAACAACGCGTTCGCTATGCGCCCTTGACTGGCCACAGACAAGTCACGATGCTCATCTCCGCGCGCCCGTATGCCCCACGCGTCGCGTGCGCGCTCCCGCACCACAAGAAGCTCCGCACCACCACCCCCCACACAGCATCGGAGCCACACCGTGACCCGTTCCGCACGCATACGCCGGGCCGCCCTGGCCGCGGGCGCCTGCACCGCCGTCGCCGCCACGCTCTTCACCGCGGCCGGCGCCCAGGCGGACCCCGCGCCGCTCGCCGCGCCGGACATCCCGGTCTCCGCCGTCAAGGCGGACCTGGACCAGCTTCAGTCCATAGCCGACGCCAACGGCGGCAACCGCGCCCACGGACAGCCCGGCTACAAGGCATCCGTCGACTACCTCAAGGGAAAGCTGGACGAGGCCGGGTTCACCACCCAGGTCCAGGAGTTCGACCACAACGGCGGCAAGGGATACAACCTCGTCGCCGACTGGCCCGGCGGCGACGAGAGCAAGACGGTCATGGCCGGCGCCCACCTCGACTCGGTCGACGAGGGCCCGGGCATCAACGACAACGGCTCCGGCTCGGCCGGCATCCTCGAAGTCGCCCTCGCGGTCGCCAAGGCGGACCTCAAGCCCGCCAAGCACCTGCGGTTCGGCTGGTGGGGCGCCGAGGAGTACGGCATGGTCGGCTCGCAGCACTACGTCGACAGCCTCGCCGAAGCGGACCGCGCGAAGTTCGACTCGTACCTCAACTTCGACATGATCGGCTCGCCCAACCCGGGCTACTTCGTATACGACGACGACCCGCGCCTGGAGAAGGTCTTCAAGGACTGGTACGCGGCCAAGAACATCGCCACCGAGATCGAGACCGAGGGCGACGGCCGCTCCGACCACGCCTCGTTCAAGGACGCGGGCATCCCCGTCGGCGGCCTCTTCTCCGGCGCCGACTACAAGAAGACCGCCGAACAGGCGAAGAACTGGGGCGGCATGGCGGGCGAGCCGTTCGACGCCTGCTACCACCAGTCCTGCGACACGGCGAAGAACATCGACGAGGCGGCGCTGGACAACAACACCGACGCCATCGCCCACGCGGTCTGGGAGCTCAGCTCCTGACGCTCACTCACCCGTCGCGCCGGCTCACCGGCTGACGACGGCTCAGCTCTCGTGGCCCGGTCGCCGATCCCCGGCGGCCGGGCCGCGGTGCTCCGCGGCGATGCCGAACCGCCGACGTTCGCTCGCGGCGGACGTCGGCAGCTGCCGCACCGAGGAGACCGTACTGATGACCTCCTCCTCGGCGGCCGCCTCCGCACGGTCGAGCTCTTCGAGTCGTCGCAGGTCAGCGGCGGACACCAGGGCCACCAAGGGCTTGCCGTGGCGCGTGACGACCACACGCTCGGAGCCGTAGACGACACGGTTGATCAAGTCCGCGAGCTCCGCCCGCGCCTGCGTCACCGGAATCTCGTAGGTCATGCTCCTCAGCTTAGCGCGCACCCGCTTCGTACTCCCGTGCTGCGCATGACGAGAAATGCCAGGTCAGAGGCGGTGCCGGGCAGCTCGGCGGCATCCTCGGCACAACCGGAGCACACCCGCCCGCAAAGGCGCCCCGAAGTGCGTCGTTCGCTCACGGCGAGCGCCGAATGACCCCGTGAGTCGTTGACTTCGCCGGACCGCTGGAACATGCTCCTCATCTGAAGGACTGTACGTCCTGTACATTTTTTAAGTAACGCGGCGAAGAGGAGCCCTCATGCTCGAGCCCACGGCCCGCTACGTCCTCCCGGAGTTCACCGAGCGCACGACGCAGGGCACCCGGACGCTCGATCCGTACTCCAAGCTGCTCGAGGAGCGCATCGTCTTCCTCGGCACCGCCATCGACGACACCTCGGCCAACGACGTCATGGCGCAGCTGCTCCACCTCGAATACACCGCCCCCGAACGGGACATCTCGCTCTACATCAACTCCCCCGGCGGCTCGTTCACCGCGATGACCGCGATCTACGACACGATGCAGTTCGTCACCAGCCCCATCGAGACGGTCTGCCTCGGGCAGGCCGCGTCCGCCGCCGCCGTCCTGCTCGCCGCCGGCCACCCCGGGCGCCGGCTCGCGCTGCCCGGCGCCCGCGCCCTCATCCACCAGCCGTCCTTCAGCGAGCCGGTCGAGGGGCAGGTCTCCGATCTGGCCCTGCAGGCCCAGGAGATGCTGCGCACCCGCGAGCTGCTGGAGGAGCTGCTCGCCCGGCACACCGGGCAGCCGCGCGAACGGATCAGCGCCGACATCGAGCGCGACAAGATCCTCGACGCCGAGGAGGCGATGGCGTACGGGCTGGTCGACGGGCTCACCCGCGGCCGCAAGGCGTCGTCGTCCGCCGCGCCCGGCGCGAGGTGAGGTGATGGCCCTGCCTCCCGACCTCCCGCCACTGCCCGCGCTGACCCGGGCCGAGGGCGCGGTCATCGACAGTTACCTCCAGGTCCTGGACCTCTTGGGGCGCATCAACCCGGCCCGCGGCGAGGGCACGTACCGGGGCCTGCGGGCGGCGCAGGCGCTGGTCGGCCGGGCGGTGGCGCTGCGGGACGCGCTGGCGCTGATGCACGAGCGGGGTGAGACGGAACTCCACGCCGACACGCTCAGCCGCGCGCTGCGGGTGCTGGACGGTGAGCGGCGGGCCGGGCTCGTCGCCGTGCCGCCGCCTGATGAGGAATGACGGGACGATCCCGTTCCACGCGGGCGCGGAGTCCGATCGGGCTACCGCCGATGGGGTACTCCTGGGCGCGTTCGCGGCGGAGTACGACTTGCGCGCTCCGTCGACGTGTCGCGTTGCGGGCGGTACGACGGCGCCGGTGCGGGGGTGCGTACGGGGTGCGGGCCGCTCGACGGACCGCGCCTGTCCACCCGAACGGATCAAGCGTGACCACCCTCACACAAGGCATGTTCGGCGTCTGAACCGCCCGGCGCTGCGTCACGATCCCTCCGACGACAAGCCCCCGCCGCAGCGGCGGGGCGGTCCGGGCGGACGCCGAATCCTGCCGCCGTGCCCGGGCGCCTGGTCGATACGCGTGGACCGGCAGGAGCGGAGGACCCGAGCACGACGGGGCCGCGGCCGTGGTACTGGCCGGGCGGTCCCTTGGGGTGAAGCCTTCGCCGTCCTTTCCGGGCGGCCGGCCGGGCATCTTCGCCTGCCCGAACCCGACAGGTCTTCCTTCGCAGGCGGCTGACGAAGGAGTGCGCATGACTGCGCGCGTTGATCTTCCTGTTCGTGGTGTTGCCGCGCCGGGCCGCCTGGCCCGTGCCGGAGTGGTGTCGGCGCTCGCGCTGGCCGTACTGGTTCCCGCCGGTGCGGGGGACGCCTCGGCGGCGCCCGCCTCCGGTGCCGCCTCCGCCGTGTCGGCGGCGGCCTCGGGGTCCGGCAAGGCGGCCCTGCGGGTCGCGGCGTCGAAGAAGGGGGCGCCGTACGCATGGGGGGCCGAGGGGCCACACCGGTTCGACTGCTCAGGGCTCACGCAGTACGCGTTCAAGCGCGCGGGGAAGCGGCTGCCACGTACGGCGGATTCCCAGTACCGGCACGTGCGGCACATCAAGGCGTCCTCGCGGAAGCGGGGTGACCTGGTCTTCTTCCACTCGGGGCGGTACGTGTACCACGTGGGCATCTACGCCGGGAAGGGCCGCATGTGGCACGCCCCCAAGCCGGGCGCCTCGGTACGCAAGGAACGGATCTGGACCGGTCGCGTCTGGTACGGGCGGGCGTGATGCGGGTGTGATGAGGGAGCTGACGCAGCGGTGACACAGAGGGGGCGGGGCCGACGGCCCCGCCCTCCTTCTGCCGCACCACGGCCGGATGCGCGGGCGCTAACTTACGGCTGTGATCAATGACTTGGCCAAGACCCTGACCGCCGCCGCCCGGGGCGACTTCCCGCCCGCCGACGGGACGGTGAGCGTGCTGCCCCCGGCTTCGGAACGCGACTGGGGAGTCATCTCATTCTCGGGATGCGCCGTCGTGTTCGCCGATGTGGCGGCCGCCTGGGTGCACGCCCGTATCGCCCCGGGCGATCTCTCCGGCCCGCTCAGCCCCTCGTTCCTCGGCGCGCTCGCCGCCCGGACGGGCCGGGAGATCGAGAACATCGATCTGCTCATGGTCGCCGGGGCGCTGCCGGGCCCGCCCTCGATAGCGCTGCGTGAGACGCGGGACCCGGCGCACCCCCGTATCGCGCGGGCGCTGCGGCACCGTGACGGCGTACGGGCGTGGACGGCGGACGAGGAGGGCTCCGCCGTCGTGGTCGGTCGCGGTGTCGCCGGGCGGTGGGAGGTGGCCTTCGAGGTGGCGGAGGCGGCGCGCGGGCGGG
>NZ_JBEPFC010000230.1:0-7183 GCF_040301705.1 Streptomyces sp. NPDC000151
ACGCGGTGGACGTGGCCGCCGGGTACGCCGCCAACCTGGACGGCGCGGTGCTGCACGGCATCCAGCCCTCGGCCCTGGTGGCCGACATCAGCAGCGGCATCAAGGCCGACCGCGGCGACCACGAGGACAGCGGCGCGACGACGGGCACCGCCGTACCGCCCGCGCGCGGCGCCGAGCCGCCCGCCGCCTCCCCGGAGCGTTCCTCCTCGGTCCCCGACTTCACCAAGCGCGCGCCGGAGCCCGCCTCCGACCTGCCGCCGCGCGCCGAGCAGCTCCAGCTGGCCGGCGACATCACGTATGCGCTGCCCTCGCTGGACCTGATGGAGCGCGGCGGGCCGGGCAAGACCCGCAGCGCGGCCAACGACGCGGTGGTGGAGTCGCTGACCAAGGTGTTCCAGGAGTTCAAGGTGGACGCCGCGGTCACCGGCTTCACGCGCGGCCCGACGGTCACCCGGTACGAGATCGAGCTCGGCCCGGGCGTGAAGGTCGAGAAGATCACCGCGCTGGCGAAGAACATCGCGTACGCGGTGGCCAGCCCGGACGTGCGGATCATCAACCCGATCCCGGGCAAGTCCGCGGTCGGCATCGAGATCCCCAACAGCGACCGCGAGATGGTCAACCTCGGGGACGTGCTGCGCTCGGTCGCCTCGGTGGGCGACGACCACCCGATGGTGGTCGGGCTCGGCAAGGACGTCGAGGGCGGCTACGTCTCGGCGAACCTGGCGAAGATGCCGCACGTCCTGGTCGCGGGCGCCACCGGCTCCGGCAAGTCCTCCTGCATCAACTGCCTGATCACCTCGGTCATGGTCAGGGCCACGCCGGAGGACGTACGGATGGTGCTGATCGACCCCAAGCGGGTCGAGCTGACCGCGTACGAAGGCATCCCGCACCTGATCACGCCGATCATCACCAACCCCAAGCGGGCCGCCGAGGCCCTGCAGTGGGTGGTGCGCGAGATGGACCTCCGTTACGACGACCTCGCGGCGTACGGGTACCGGCACATCGACGACTTCAACGAAGCGGTGCGCAGCGGCAAGGCGCAGGCCCCCGAGGGCAGCGAGCGCGAGCTGTCGCCGTATCCGTACCTGCTGGTGATCGTGGACGAGCTGGCGGACCTGATGATGGTCGCGCCGCGGGACGTGGAGGACTCCATCGTCCGGATCACCCAGCTGGCGCGCGCGGCCGGCATCCACCTGGTGCTGGCGACGCAGCGCCCGTCGGTGGATGTGGTCACGGGCCTGATCAAGGCGAACGTGCCCTCGCGGCTCGCCTTCGCGACCTCCTCGCTGGCCGACAGCCGGGTCATCCTGGACCAGCCGGGGGCGGAGAAGCTCATCGGAAAGGGTGACAGCCTGTTCCTGCCGATGGGGGCGAGCAAGCCGACCCGTATGCAGGGCGCCTTCGTGCAGGAGGCGGAGGTCGCGGCGGTGGTCCGGCACTGCAAGGAGCAGATGGCCCCGGTCTTCCGCGACGACGTCACGGTCGGGCAGAGCAAGAAGAAGGAGATCGACGAGGACATCGGCGACGACCTGGACCTGCTGTGCCAGGCGGCCGAGCTGGTCGTCTCCACGCAGTTCGGGTCCACGTCGATGCTGCAGCGCAAGCTGCGGGTGGGGTTCGCGAAGGCCGGGCGGCTGATGGACCTGATGGAGTCGCGGGACATCGTGGGGCCCAGCGAGGGCTCCAAGGCGCGCGATGTTCTGGTGAAGCTGGAGGATCTGGAGGGAGTGCTTGCGGTGATTCGGGGGGAGGCTCACTGACAAGTCACTCGAAAGAGATCGCAAGCAACCGTTTCTTCTGCCGATACGTCAAGTTGATGGAAGAGACGGATCGACGCGCGACCGTCGGGCTCTCGGTGCGCACCGGGGAGCCTTCCGATGGCGTACAAAGTCCGCTCTCCCGCTTGCCCGACCCTTTCGGTACACCCCTAGACTGAACATCCAGCAGGTGGCTACACGCTCGAAAGGCGCCCCCGTGTCCATCGGCAACTCCCCTGAAGACGACCGGCCTTCCGTCGGTCGTGTCCTCCAGCAGGCCCGCGTCGACGCCGGACTGACCGTCGACGAGATCAGTACGACCACGCGGGTGCGCATCCCCATCGTGCACGCGATCGAGCAGGAAGATTTCTCGCGCTGCGGCGGGGATGTCTACGCCCGCGGCCACATTCGAACACTCGCGCGTGCGGTAGGCCTCGATCCGGCCCCGCTGATCGCCCAGTACGACGCCGAGCACGGCGGCCGGCCCGCGCCGACCCCGGCGGCGCCGCTCTTCGAGGCGGAGCGCATCCGCCCCGAGCCGCGCCGTCCGAACTGGACGGCGGCCATGGTCGCCGCGATCGTTGCCGTGATCGGTTTCGTCGGGTTCACGCTGTTCAGCGACGGCGACAAGAGCCAGGAGGCCTCCGTCGCCGACGGTCATGTGGGCGAGAGCCCGACCGTCAAGCCGTCCCCGACCAAGACCGCCAAGCCCGCCGACCCCAAGCCCGATCCCTCGGACAGCGCCATCGCCGGCCTGCCGAAGGACAAGGTGACCATCAAGATCACCGCGCGCGACGGGCAGAGCTGGATCTCCGCCAAGGACGCCAACGGCAAGCTCCTGGAGGACGGCCTGCTCCGCAAGGGCGAGTCCAAGACCTTCACCGACAAGAAGCGGATCGACCTCGTCCTCGGTAACGCCGGAGCCGTACAGCTGTACGTCAACGGCAAGGAGGTCAAGGAGATCGGCGACAAGGGCTCCGTGGAGCGCCTGAGCTACACCCCGGGTGATCCGCAGGCCGGCTGACCGAGCGCCCGCCGTCTTCCGGGGAAACGCCGGGAAAACGCCCGTCGCCCCTCCAGGAGAGGCGGCGGGCGGCTGTATGACCGGGCGCGGGGCGGTGCGGGGAACCCTCCCAGGCATGGGGACGTCCGGGACGAAGTAGGCTGGGCGCCATGCCCGAACGCCGTACCGTCGCCCTTGTCACTCTTGGCTGCGCCCGTAACGAGGTGGACTCGGAGGAGCTCGCAGGCCGCCTGGCAGCGGACGGCTGGGAGCTCGTCGAGGAAGCCGCCGAAGCCGATGTCGCCGTCGTCAACACCTGTGGTTTCGTCGAGGCCGCCAAGAAGGACTCCGTCGATGCCCTGCTGGAAGCCAACGATCTGAAGGACCACGGCCGCACCCAGGCCGTGGTGGCCGTGGGCTGCATGGCCGAGCGGTACGGCAAGGAGCTGGCCGAGGCGCTGCCCGAGGCCGACGGCGTGCTCGGCTTTGACGACTACACCGACATCTCCGGCCGCCTCCAGACCATCCTGAACGGCGGCAGCGTCGAGGCCCACGCTCCCCGTGACCGGCGCAAGCTGCTGCCGATCAGCCCCGCCGAGCGCCAGGGCGCCGGGGTCGCACTCCCCGGCCACGGTGACGCACTGGAGTCCGCCCCCGAGGACCTGCCCGAGGGCGTCGCGCCCGCCTCCGGGCCGCGCGCCCCGCTGCGCCGCCGCCTGGGGAACAACCCCGTCGCCTCGGTGAAGCTCGCCTCCGGCTGCGACCGCCGCTGCTCCTTCTGTGCCATCCCGTCCTTCCGCGGCTCCTTCATCTCGCGCCGCCCCTCGGACGTGCTGGGCGAGACCCGCTGGCTGGCCGAGCAGGGTGTGAAGGAGGTCATGCTGGTCTCCGAGAACAACACCTCGTACGGCAAGGACCTCGGCGACATCCGCCTCCTGGAGACGCTGCTCCCGGAGCTGGCCGCCGTCGACGGCATCGAGCGCGTCCGGGTCAGCTACCTCCAGCCCGCCGAGATGCGGCCCGGGCTGATCGACGTCCTGACCGGCACCGACAAGGTCGTTCCGTACTTCGACCTGTCCTTCCAGCACTCCGCTCCCGGTGTGCTGCGCGCCATGCGCCGCTTCGGGGACACCGACCGCTTCCTGGACCTGCTCGCGCAGATCCGTACGAAGGCGCCGCAGGCCGGTGCCCGCTCGAACTTCATCGTCGGCTTCCCCGGGGAGACCGAGGCGGACTTCGCCGAGCTGGAGCGCTTCATCAGCGAGGCGAGACTCGACGCCATCGGCGTCTTCGGGTACTCCGACGAGGACGGCACCGAGGCGGCGGGGTACGAGAACAAGCTCGACCCCGACGTGGTGGCCGAGCGCCTGGCGCACCTCTCCCGGCTGGCCGAGGAGCTGACCGCGCAGCGCGCCGAGGAGCGCCTGGGCGAGACCGTCTCCGTGCTGGTCGACCGGGTCGACGACGAGGACGGCGTGGTGGGCCGCGCGGCGCACCAGGCCCCGGAGACCGACGGCGTCACCCTCCTCACGACCGGCCAGGACCTGGCCCCAGGTCGTATGGTCGAAGCAAAGGTGGTGGCGACCGAGGGCGTGGACCTCGTCGCGGAGCCGCTGCCGCTCAGTGCCGAGCACGGCGCCGGGTGTCCCGAGGAGGCGGGCAGATGACCGGAGTCCCGGCTTCCGCCGCAGGTGCTTCCGCCGCCGGCGGGGCCGGACGGCCGAAGACCGTCCGGCGGCAGGCCGGGCTGTGGAACATCGCCAACATCCTCACGATGCTGCGGCTGGTCCTGGTACCGGCCTTCGTGCTGCTCCTGATGCACGGCGACGGGTACGACCCCGCCTGGCGCTCGTTCGCCTGGGCCTCCTTCGCCGTCGCCATGATCACGGATCTCTTCGACGGGCATCTGGCGCGCGCGTACGACCTGGTCACCGACTTCGGGAAGATCGCCGACCCCATAGCGGACAAGGCGATCATGGGCGCCGCGCTGATCTGCCTGTCGATCCTGGGCGACCTGCCCTGGTGGGTCACCGGAGTGATCCTCTTCCGTGAGCTCGGCATCACGGTGATGCGCTTCTGGGTGATCAGGCACGGAGTCATCCCGGCCAGCCGCGGCGGCAAGATGAAGACGCTCGCCCAGGGGACCGCGGTCGGGATGTACGTCCTCGTGCTCACCGGCCCGCTGGCCACGCTGCGCTGGTGGGTGATGGCGGTGGCCGTGCTGCTGACCGTCGTCACGGGCCTGGACTACGTGAAGCAGGCCGTCGTACTGCGCCGGGCCGGGCTGGCCAAGTCGCGCGAGGCCCTCCGGGCGCGGTCCGGTGAGGAGCCCTCCGGTCGGGGGTCGACGCGGTGAGTGGTGGTACGGAGGCTGCGCGCGGGTCCCAGGAAAGCTCTGAGACGCGCGCTGACGGCCTCGACGCGTCCGCCGGGCCTTCTGCCGCCTCCGGCGCCCGGGAGGGCGCTGCGCGGGCGCTGGCGGCGTTGACGGAGCGCGGGCAGACGCTCGCCGTGGCCGAATCCCTGACGGGCGGCCTGGTCGCGGGCGAGTTCACCGCGGTTCCCGGTGCCTCCCGGTGCTTCCGGGGCTCGGTCACGGCGTACGCGACCGAACTGAAGAGCCTCGTACTGGGTGTGGACGGCGCGCTTCTGGCCACCCGTGGTGCGGTGGACGCCGATGTCGCCCGCCAAATGGCACGGGGTGTACGACGCGTGCTCGGCGCCGACTGGGGTATTGCCACAACAGGGGTCGCCGGCCCCGACCCGCAGGACGGGCAGCCGGTCGGCACGGTCCACGTCGCGGTCACCGGGCCCGACGGTGAGGGAAAAGTGCGCCGACTGGCGTTGCACGGGGATCGCGACCGGATCCGCCGGGACAGCGTCATCGCAGTAGTGGATCTGCTGTTGAGCGAACTGACAGAAAATGCGCGGGCAAAGGATACGGAACATCACGGGGGTATCTGATGTTTACAGCCCTGAGTGAACACGAACTCGCTCCCGGCACGGCTGAGGCCCGAGGCGGTACGGTGGGGCGAGAAGGATCCGGATCCGAGGTCCGAGGAGGGAGCCAGCGATGATTCTGCTCCGTCGCCTGCTGGGTGACGTGCTGCGCCGACAGCGTCAGCGTCAAGGCCGCACCCTGCGCGAGGTCTCCTCCTCCGCCCGGGTGTCGCTCGGCTATTTGTCCGAGGTCGAGAGGGGGCAGAAGGAGGCTTCCTCCGAGCTGCTCTCGGCGATCTGCGATGCGCTGGACGTACGGATGTCCGAGCTCATGCGGGAGGTCAGCGACGAGCTGGCACTCGCGGAGCTGGCCCGGTCCGCGGCCGCGAGCGAGCCGGTGCCGACGCCGGTGCGCCCCACGTTCAACGCCGTGTCCGTCACTTCGCTGACGGGCGTTCCCGAAGAGCGCGTGACGATCAAGGCTCCCGCGGAGGCCGTGGACGTCGTAGCGGCCTGACCGCGCGGTCCCGGAGATCGCTTGCAGGCATGAAGAAGACCCTGGTGGGCACTGGCCCACCGGGGTCTTCGTGTTGCCGGAGCGTGTTGCCGCAGCGTGTTGCTGGAGCGGGAGCGCGCCACGAAGATCCTCGTCCGAACTGCGGCTTTTCCTGTGATGGGGCATCGTTTGTACGATGGCCAAAACGGACCATTCGCTTTGAAACGGGAGTAATACATGCCTGTCGTCAACAGCACGCTGTCCGAGAGCGACTGCAAGACGGTCGGCGACGCGCTTCAGGGAGCGCTGGTGGACCTGGTCGACCTGTCGCTCCTCGCCAAGCAGGTCCACTGGAACGTCGTCGGCCCGCGCTTCCGGTCCGTCCACCTCCAGCTCGACGATGTCGTCGCCAGCGCACGCGGCCACGCCGACACGGTGGCCGAGCGCGCCTCCGCGATCGGCGTGAACCCCGACGGTCGCGCCGAGACGGTCGCGAAGACCAGCGGGATCGGCGCCGTCGACGCCGGCTGGATCAAGGACAACGACGCGGTGACCACCCTCGTACGGGCGCTCGGCTCCGTCATCGAGCGGATGCGGGAACGCATCTCCGCCACCGACGAGCCCGACCCCGTCACCCAGGATCTGCTGATCGGTCTCACCGCCGACCTGGAGAAGCATCACTGGATGTTCCAGGCCGAGGCGGCCTGAGGCGCTCTCCGGTGGTTCGATCGCTTCCGCCCCGTAGTGCCGGGAGCTGACTGCGGTCCGACAGCCGGTGACAGACTCCGGAGCCGGATCGGACCGGTCGGGGAACGGTTCCGTCCGAGCGCGTGTCGTGCGTTGCGGAACGCGCCGTTCGTGCCCCGGTGCGCCCTCCCGCCGGAGGGTCATGGCCGACTACCGTCGACCGGAGGAGGCAGTCATGGCATGGCGCGGCTTCTTCTCCCGGCACCCGGTCCGGGGCGCGGGCGCCGAGCCGCCCGGGAC
>NZ_JBEPFC010000231.1:0-7024 GCF_040301705.1 Streptomyces sp. NPDC000151
CCGGCCGGCGCCGCGCCGTCGGGCTCGCCTGCGCGCGGGACGTGCGCGGGCCGGGCCGTACCGTTGCGTTCGCGGTGGTGGTGATGGGGATCGCCGCCGTCCCGGTCGGCCGCCGAGGCGGCCGCGGCGACGGCGGACTCCGGCAGCGGCGCCGAGAGGATCGCGGCGATCTCCGTGCGCGGCACGGACGAGGGCGGGCAGACGCCGCTGATGTCCTTCGCGCGCACCGCGCGGGTGATCCACGCGCGGTCCAGCACCCGGCGCTCGTCGGCCTCGGCGACCAGGTCCTCGGACTGGTTGTAGTCGCCGTCGGCGGCCTGGACGGCCCAGAGGTGCACCGCGACGCCGTGCTCCTTGGCCGACATCAGGCCGGGCAGCAGGTCGCCGTCGCCGGTGACCAGAACGATGTCGGAGCAGGCGCGGTTCCTGGCCAGTTCGGTGAGCTCGGCGTGCATGGCGGCGTCCACGCCCTTCTGTGCCCAGCGGCCGTCGCTGCGGGTCAGGGCGCCGAGCCGGACGGTGACCCGGGGCATCACCCGCAGCCTGCGGTGCTCGGGCTGCGGCACCCGGTCGGGGGCGCCGTCGAACCAATAGATGCGCAGCAGCCGGCGCTCGGTGTCGGCTTCGGCGCGCTCGCGCAGGCCCTGGATCAGGGCGGCGTGATCGACGGTGATGCGGGACCGGGCGGGCTCTCCGGCCAGCAGGCTCGCGGCGGCGCCCAGCAAGTACCCGGCGTCCACCAGGACGACGCAGCGGTCCACGTTCCACCCTCTTCCCTAAAGGTCCTGCGGTCCGGTCGCCCCCCGGCTCGGCCTGTTGGCTGAGGTGTCTTCGGCTCTCGTCGAGTCTGCTTTCTTCGAGTCTGCCCGACCGCGCGTGGGTTATCTGCCGGAACTCGATCATCGGCGTGGCGCATTACGCCGCCGCTGCCGCGATCCCGCCGCCGACACTCCGCCTCACCCGAGAGAATTGCCCGGAATGCAGCCTTTTGCCCGGCGTGTAACTCTGGCTTCGGCCCCGATCCCAGGATTCCCCTTCAGGAGGCACGATCATGGCCAAGAACAAGAAGAGCCGGGACCGCAGTCAGAAGTCCGACGGGCAGGCGGAGCGCGGACAGCAGCAGGCACAGCAGTCGGCGATGGAAGCACAGTCCAAGTCGGCCGCTTCGGCGAACCCGGGCGACGTCGCCCGCAAGCACCGCGAGCGCCGCTTCGGCCACAACTGACCGGCGCCGCATCGCACGCGAGGGGCGCGCCCCGGGAGATCCCGGGACGCGCCCCTCGTGTCGTGCGCGTACGGCGTCAGCCGGCCAGGCAGGAGGCGCCGAGCAGTACCTTCAGGTCGCCGAAGAGCGACGGGTCGGCGGTGACGCGGTGCTTGTCCAGGCGCAGCACGGTCGTCTTCCGCGTGCCCTGGAGCTTGATCCGCACCTCCGTGGAGCCGCGGTGCTGGTTCAGCACGTCACCCAGCTTCTCGACCAGCGGCGGGGTGACCTTGAGCGTCGGGATGGTGATCGTCAGCGGTGCGTTCGTCCCGGCGTCCGAGAGGTCGGGGATCATCATCTCCATGGCGACCAGGCGGGGGATGTCCTCGCGCTTGTCCAGGCGGCCCTTGACGAAGACGATCGCGTCCTCGACGAGCTGGGTGGACACCAGCTGGTACGTCGCCGGGAAGAACATGCAGTCGATGGAGCCCGCCAGGTCCTCGACGGTGGCGATCGCCCAGGCGTTGCCCTGCTTGGTCATCTTGCGCTGCAGGCCCGAGATGATGCCGCCGATGGTGACGATCGAGCCGTCCGAATAGTCGCCGCCGGTGAGCTGCGCGATCGCGGCGTCCGCCTTGTCGGACAGTACGTGCTCAAGACCGAACAGCGGATGGTCCGAGACGTACAGACCCAGCATTTCGCGCTCCTGCGCGAGCAGATAGGTCTTGTCCCACTCGACGTCGGAGAACTCCACGTCCAGGCCGAAGCCGGGGCCGCTGTCGTCGACGGCGTCGCCCATCCCGCCGAAGAGGTCGAACTGTCCCTCGGCCTCCTTGCGCTTCACCTGCACGACGTTGTCGATCATCGTCTCGTAGTGCGCGGTGAGGCCCTTGCGGGTGTGGCCCATCTCGTCGAACGCGCCGGCCTTGATCAGCGACTCGGTGGTGCGCTTGTTGCAGACCACCGCCTCGACCTTGTCCAGGTAGTCCGGGAAGGAGGAGAACTTCCCCTTGGACTTCCGGCTGCGGATGATCGCCTCGACGACGTTCGTGCCGACGTTCCTGACCGCGGAGAGGCCGAAGAGGATCACGTCGTCGCCCTGGGCCGCGAAGTTCGCCTCGGACTCGTTGACGTTCGGCGGGAGGACCTTGATGCCCATCTTGCGGCACTCGTTCAGATAGACCGCGGACTTGTCCTTGTCGTCGCGCACCGAGGTGAGCAGCGCGGACATGTACTCGGCCGGGTAGTTCGCCTTGAGGTAGGCGGTCCAGTAGGTGACCAGGCCGTACGCGGAGGAGTGCGCCTTGTTGAACGCGTAGCCGGCGAACGGGACCAGCACGTCCCACAGCGCCTGGATGGCCTGGTCGGAGAAGCCGTTCTTCCGGGCGCCCGCCTGGAAGAGGACGAAGTTCTTCTCCAGCTCCTCGGGCTTCTTCTTGCCCATCACGCGGCGCAGGACGTCCGCCTCGCCCAGCGAATACCCGGCGACGATCTGGGCGGCCTTCTGGACCTGCTCCTGGTAGACGATCAGGCCGTAGGTGAGGCCCAGGACCTCCTTGAGCGGCTCCTCCAGCTCCGGGTGGATCGGCGTGATCTCCTGGCGGCCGTTCTTGCGCTCCGCGTAGTTCGTGTGGGAGTTCATGCCCATCGGGCCCGGGCGATACAGGGCCGAGACGGCGGAAATGTCCTCGAAGTTGTCGGGCTGCATCTGGCGCAGCAGCGAGCGCATCGGGCCGCCGTCGAACTGGAAGACGCCGAGCGTGTCACCCCGGCAGAGCAGTTCGTACGTCTTCGGGTCGTCGAGCGGGATCTCCAGGAGGTCCAGCTTGACGCCCTTGTTGGCCTCCACCATCTTGCGGGCGTCGTCCATGATGGTGAGGTTGCGCAGGCCCAGGAAGTCCATCTTGAGCAGGCCGAGCGACTCGCACTGGGGGTAGTCCCACTGCGTGATCGTCACGCCGTCGGTGTGCCGCGTCCACAGCGGGGCGTGGTCGACGATCGGCTCGCTGGACATGATCACGCCGGCCGCGTGCACACCCATCTGCCGGACCAGGCCCTCCACACCCTTGGCGGTGTCGATGACCTTCTTCACGTCCGGTTCGTTCTCGTACATCCCCCGGATCTCGCCCGCTTCGCTGTAGCGCGGGTGCTGGGGGTCGGTGATGCCGGAGAGGTCGATGCCCTTGCCGAGGACGTCGGCGGGCATGGCCTTGGTGAGCCGGTCACCCATCGCGTACGGGTAGCCCAGCACGCGGGCCGAGTCCTTGATCGCGTTCTTCGCCTTGATCTTGCCGTACGTACCGATCATGGCGACCTTGTCCTCGCCGTACTTCTCGGTGACGTACCGGATCACCTCGACGCGCCGACGCTCGTCGAAGTCGATGTCGACATCGGGCATGGACACGCGCTCGGGGTTCAGGAACCGCTCGAAGATCAGCCCGTGCTCGATCGGGTCGAGGTCGGTGATGCCCATGGCGTACGCGACGATCGAACCGGCGGCCGAACCACGCCCCGGCCCCACGGCAATCCCGTTGTTCTTCGCCCACATGATGAAGTCCGCGACGACCAGGAAGTATCCCGGGAACCCCATCTGCAGGATGATGTCCATCTCGTAGTCGGCCTGCCGCTGCCGGTCCTCGGGGACGCCGCCGGGGAAGCGGCGCGCCATGCCCCGCCGGACCTCCTCCTTGAACCAGGTGACCTCGGTGTAGCCCTCGGGGATGTCGAACTTCGGCATCAGGTCGCGCTTCTCGAACATCCCGGAGGTGTCGATCTGGTCGGCGACCAGCCGGGTGTTGTCGCAGCCCAGCTGCCACGCCTCGGAGGAGTCGATGGCGTACATCTCCTCCGTGGACTTCAGGTAGTAGCCGGTGCCGTCGAAGCGGAAGCGGTCGGGGTCGGAGAGGTTCTTGCCAGTCTGGATGCACAGCAGCGCGTCGTGCGCGGTCGCCTCGTGCGAGTAGGTGTAGTGCGAGTCGTTGGTGACCAGCGGCGGGATGCCCAGCTCCTTGCCGATCTTGAGCAGATCGTCGCGGACCCGGCGCTCGATCTCGATACCGTGGTCCATCAGCTCCAGGAAGTACCGGTCCTTGCCGAAGATGTCCTGGTACTCGGCCGCCGCCTTCTTCGCCTCCTCGTACTGCCCCAGGCGCAGGCGGGTCTGCAGCTCACCGGAGGGGCAGCCGGTGGACGCGATCAGGCCCTCGGACCACTGGGAGATGGTCTCCTTGTCCATGCGCGGCCACTTCTGCAGCCAGCCCTCCTTGTAGGCGTCGGAGGAGAGCCGGAAGAGGTTGTGCAGGCCGGTCTTGTTCGCCGCCCAGATCGTCTTGTGGGTGTAACCACCGGAACCGGAGACGTCGTCGCGCTTCTGGTGCGGCTGACCCCACTGGATCTTGCGCTTGTGCTTGCGGGAGGCCGGGGCCACATACGCCTCGATGCCGATGATCGGCGTCACACCGGCCTTCTGCGCGGTGTGGAAGAAGTCGTACGCGCCGTGGAGGTTGCCGTGGTCGGACATGGCGATGTGCGACATGCCCATTTCATTGGCGGCATTGAACATGTCCTTGAGCCGCGCGGCACCGTCCAGCAGCGAGTACTGGGTGTGAACGTGCAGGTGCGTGAACGGCGGCTTGGCCACGGCGGAAGACCTCCGGTAAACAGTCGGCGGCTAAGGGGGGAGACGGTCTGGAAGTCTACGACTCCGGACTGACAAACCACGCCTCCGCCGGGCACGCGCAGGTAGCCTCGCGCGTTGTCAGTCACGGAACATCCGTCCGGAAACATACGGCCCCGCCAAGGCCACCAGGAGGCACCCAGCGATGTCGAACCAGCACGCCCCGGCGCAGGACGCCGCCCAGCGCGGCGAGGAAATACTCGCCGTCTTCGACACCGCTTTCGGGGAGCTGCTCGCCGCCGACCCCGCGGCCTTCCGTGTGAAGTTCCGCAAGATGGCCGCCTCCGCCTTCGCCTTCTACCGCGGCACGGCCTGCCTCTTCTACAAGGACCTGGAGGCGGGGAAGGACACCGGCCCGTATCTGGACGAGCGGACCGGCCGGGTGTGGATCCACGGCGATCTGCACGCGGAGAACTTCGGCACGTACATGGACGCCACCGGCCGGCTGATCTTCAACGTCAACGACTTCGACGAGGCGTACGTCGGCCCCTTCACTTGGGACCTCAAGCGCTTCGCCGCCTCCGTGGCGCTGATCGGGTACGCCAAGGCGCTCAGCGATGAGCAGATCACCGACCTGGTGCGCACGTACGCCACCGCCTATCGGGAGCGCATCCACGCGCTGGCCACGGGCGCCAAGAACGACGACGTCCAGCCCTTCACCCTGGAGACCGCCCAGGGTCCGCTGCTGGACGCGCTGCGCGACGCCCGCTCGCGCACCCGCTTCGCGCTGCTGGACTCGATGACGGAGATCCGCGATTTCGAGCGCCGGTTCGCGCCGGGCGGCGGCGCCATCGAGCTGGACGCGGCGACGCGGTACAAGGTCCTCGCGGCGTTCGACGGCTATCTGGAGACGCTGCCCGAGTCCAGCCTGGCCCGCCCGGACTCCTACCGCGTCAAGGACGTGGTCGGCCGCCGCGGCATCGGCATCGGCTCTGCCGGCCTGCCCTCGTACAACATCCTGCTGGAGGGCAACAGCGACGCGCTGGAGAACGACGTCGTCATCTACATGAAGCAGGCGCAGACCCCGGCGGTCTCGCGGCACGTCACGGACCCCGAGGTGCGCGCGTACTTCCAGCACGAGGGGCACCGCACGGTGATCTCCCAGCGCGCCCTGCAGGCGCACGCCGACCCGTGGCTGGGCTGGACGGAGATCGAGGAGGAGGGCAGCCGGCGCGGCCAGCTCGTCGCCGAGGTCTCGCCGTACGCCGTCGACCTGGACTGGTCCGACATCGACGAGGTCGAGGAGATCTCCGCGGTGGTCGCCGACCTGGGCCGCGCGACAGCGGCGATGCACGCGGCGGCGGACGACGAGAGCGGCCACTCGCTGGTGCCGTTCTCCACGGAGCGCGCGATCGACGCGGCCATCGCGGCCGACGAGGAGGGCTTCGCCGAGCTGCTGGTGGACTTCGCGCACGGCTACGGCTCCCGGGCCCGCCGCGACCACCAGATATTCGTCGACCTCTTCCGCAACGGCCGCATCCCGGGGCTGTGATCCACGGGGCCCGGACCCGGGCCCCGACGCGGCCCCGACCCGGCCCCGATTCCGTCAACGATTCACAGAAGCCCCTTAAGCGGCGCTTACCCCGGCCCATGGCAGACTCGATTTCGATGGACATCTCGGCGGCACACCTGCGGGCACTGCGCGCGGCGCTCTTCACGGCGCTCTGCGTGACGCTGTCCGCTGCCTCCCATGTGCTGCTGTCCCGGATGCCGCTGCCGCTGACCACGGTGGCCGCGCTCGCCGCCGCCGTGTTCGTGCTGGCGTACGCGCTGGCCGGCCGGGAGCGCCGCTTCGGGCCGATCGCCGCGCTGCTCGTACCGCTGGAGCTGGCCGCCGACACGGTCTTCAGCGTCGGCCAGCACGCGTGCTACGGCGCGGCCGGCGGCCCCGTCGCAGGGCCGCTGCGCTCGCTGGGCGTGGACCTGCTGTGCCGCGGCGGCGACGTCGGCACGCCGCTGGCCCGGGCCGCCGGGCACCAGCCGGCCCCCGCCTGCACCTGGCTGCTGCTGCTCGCCGCGCACGTCGCGGTCGGGCTGCTGGCCGCCGCCTGGCTGCGGCGCGGCGAGGCGGCGCTCGTCCAGCTGCTGGGCGCGCTGGCCGTCTTCGCGCTGCGCCCCCTGCTGGTCGCGGTCGCGGTGCTCAC
>NZ_JBEPFC010000232.1:0-6905 GCF_040301705.1 Streptomyces sp. NPDC000151
GCGCCGCCCCGGCCCGTCGGCGGTACGTGGACGCCGAGCTGGCCGCCGGGACCGGTCTCGGCGCTGGCGACCGCGCGGGTCAGCGCGGTGCGGTCGGTGGTGATGGCGAGTACCGGGCCGATCGCGGCGGCCTGCCGCTCGGCGTTGGCGAACGCGCGGTCCCGGGCCAGCTCCTTGACGACCATGCCGAGCGGGACGGCGAACGCGATCACCACCATGGCCGTGACCGCGAGCGCGACCTTGACCAGCGCCCATCTCACGGCCGGGGCCCGGCCTGCCGGGGTACTTCCTGCGGGGGCTCCAGCTTCACGCCGACGCCGCGCAGCGTGTGCAGGTAGTGGGGGCTGGCGGCGGTCTCACCCAGTTTGCGGCGCAGCCAGGACAGGTGGACGTCGATGGTCTGGTCGTCGCCGTAGGACTGCTGCCACACCTCGGCCAGCAGCTCCTTGCGGGCCACGACCACGCCGGGGCGCCCGGCCAGGAACGCCAGCAGGTCGAACTCGCGGCGGGTCAGGTCCAGCACGGTCCCGTCCAGCTCGGCCTGGCGGCGCAGCGGGTCGATGGACAGGCCGCCGACCTGGAGTACCCGGGAGGGCGGCGGCCCGCCGCCCGGCCCCTGGTTGCGGGCGCGGCGCAGTACGGCGGCCATCCGGGCGGACAGGTGCTCCACGGAGAACGGCTTGGTGAGGTAGTCGTCGGCGCCGTCGTTGAGCAGCCGGACGATCTCGGCCTCGTCGTCGCGGGCTGTGGCGACGATCACGGGGACGTCGGTGATCCCGCGCAGCATCTTCAGCGCCTCGCGGCCGTCCAGGTCGGGCAGCCCGAGGTCCAGTACGACCACGTCGAAGCCGACCTGGGCCACCTCGCGCAGCGCCTCCAGGGCGGTGCCGACGCTGCGCACGGTGTGTGCGGCGTCGGACAGATGCCGGATGAGAGCCGAGCGGACGAACTGGTCGTCCTCGACCACGAGCACACGAGCCATGGGCGGCACCGTACGCCATTCGGGTGCGGTTCTTGACCGGCCATTGACGATCGTCGTCCGTTTCGTACGGCCCTGCGGCGGAGCGTCGTGCGCGGCGCCCGGGGTGGTGCAGTATGAACCGGGTGCGACGAGGACTGGTTCACGCTGCTGCCTGGACGCTGGCGACGGGCGCCGCGGTCACGCTGTCGTGGTTCGGCGTGCACACGGTCGTCTCCGGTACGGCGTACGACCCGCCGCGCGCGCTCCCGATCTCCGACAACGCGCCCGGCGCGCAGCCCGGTTCCGCGAGCAGCGCCACACCCCGCGCGTCCTCCACCCACCGCCCCAAGCCCTCCGGCACGCCGTCCCCCGCCCCCTCCCCGAGCCGGACCACCGGCCGGCCCCAGGAGGCGCCGTCCTCGCCGCCGCACAGCCCGGCACCGGACCGCTCCTCCGCCGCCCCCGGATCCACCGCGCCGGGCACGGACGCGGGCACGGTCAGGGGCTACCGCACCGACGGCGGCCGGGTCGTCCTGGACCTGCGGGAGACGTACGCCGAGCTGGTCTCGGCCACGCCGGGGCCCGGCTGGCAGATGCAGGTGTGGAAGCAGGACGGCTGGCTCCGCGTCGA
This sequence comes from Streptomyces sp. NPDC000151, assembly GCF_040301705.1. Taxonomy (NCBI): domain Bacteria; kingdom Bacillati; phylum Actinomycetota; class Actinomycetes; order Kitasatosporales; family Streptomycetaceae; genus Streptomyces; species Streptomyces sp. NPDC000151. The sequence goes on from NZ_JBEPFC010000232.1 coordinate 1,593, forward strand.
CTTCACCCGCGGCAACGACCGCACGTCGGTGATCTGTACGTGGAACGGCCACCCGCCGACGGTCACGACGGACAACCACGCGCGGTAGCCCGAAGCAGGGGTGGGGCACACGGGTGCGGCCTCGGTCGAAGGTCCCTGGAGGGGCCTCAGTCGAAGGTGCCCGGCGGCGGCGCGGGCGAGGCGACGGCGGTGGCGTCCGTGACCGGCACGGCTCCCCCGGCGAAGTCCCGCAGTGCGCGCCCGTGTTCGACGCGCCCGGTCTCCGGGTCGGTCGCGGCCCGCCGGGTCAGCTCGGCGACCGGCAGCGGGCCGTCGGCGGCGAGCAGTACGGCGTTCCCGAAGCGCTTGCCGCGCAGCACCGGGGGCGCGGCGGTCAGGCACAGCTCGCCGAAGACCGCGCCCACGGTGGCGATCTGGGCGCGTACGAAGGCCAGCGGCGGGCCGTCCGCGAGGTTGGCCGCGTACCAGCCGCCGGGCGCCAGCGCCCGCGCCGCCTCGCTGACGAATTCCGTACTGGTCAGGTGCGCGGGCGTACGGGCGCCGCCGAACACGTCGGCGATGATCAGGTCGGCCCAGCCGTCCGGGACCTTGGCGAGCCCGGCGCGGGCGTCGCCGCCGCGTACCTTGACGCGCGCCCCGGTCTCCAGTGGCAGCTGCTCGCGGACGAACTGCACGAGCGGCGCGTCGATCTCCACGACCTGCTGGGTGGAGCGCGGGCGGGTCGCCGCGACGTAACGCGCCAGGGTGAGCGCGCCGCCCCCGAGGTGCAGCACGCGCAGCGGCTTGCCGGGCGGGCCCGCGAGGTCGGCGATGTGGCCGAGCCGCCGCTGGTAGGAGAAGTCGAGGTACGCCGGGTCGTCCAGGTCCACATGGGACTGCGGGGCGCCGTCGATCAGCAGCGTCCAGCCGCGCGGCCGGTCCCGGTCGGGCCGCAGCTCGGCGCGGCCACCGGTCACCTCCGCCGTCACCGGCTCCCGCGCCGCACGCGCCCGCCTGTTCTTCGCCATCCGGCCAGTATCCCCGACGGGACCGGGCGGGCCGCGGGCCGCGGGGGCCGCTCAGCGGCTCCGGCCCGGGCGCGGGGCGGCCGTTCGGACACCGGCCCTCAGCGGCAGCGGTCGACGGCCTCGATCGTGCGGGCCGCCTCGCCGAGCGCGGCGCGCAGCACCGCGGGGTCGGTCGCCGCGGCGAAGGCGCCCTCCGGGGGGACCAGCCACCCCGTGCCGGCGACCGGCGGCTCGTCCGCGCCGCGCACGCCGCTCCCCCGCCCGCCGCCGTACGTCTGCGTACAGGCGCTGCCGGGCAGGTCCCAGCCGTCGGCCGTGCCCGGGGGCACCAGAAAGCCGAGGGTGTCGCAGGCGTCGTCGTGCAGGACCGGGCCGACGCCGTCGCGCAGCCGGAGAATGTCCACCGCCTCCAGGCCTTGCCGGGCCGGCACCGTGACAAGGTCGAGGTCGCCGGGCGGCTCGGCGGTCCCGGTGATGCCCGGCACACCCGAAGCGGATTCGACGACACCCTTGCCCACGCCGGCCTCCAGCACGGAAACCCCTCCTCCTGACGCGCCGCTCCTACACCTGATGCAACGCGAAAGCGCGTCAACAGCAACGGCGTCAGGACGCTGTAAAGGATGGCACTTCATGGCGGATGCCGGGTGAGATATCCCTTTTGTAAACAAACTCTCCGTATCGAGGGTGTCACGGACGGTACCGTCGTCCCGCCGCGCCGCCCAGGGTGCGGCATCGCCGCACGGATGGCATGGAGAGGGTCCGCCATGACGTCGCCCACAGGTCCAGCAGCGTCGGCCCGCGACCTGCCGGCCCGCCCGAACACCGCCTTCCGGCAGTTGCGCGGCCGGTTGTCACCCGGCGAGTTCGCGGCTGCCGTGCGCCGGGCCGCCCGTGAGATCGGCGAGCAGGTCTCGTGCGACGCGCGCTACGTGGGGCGCGTCGAGGCCGGGGAGATCCGGTGCCCCAACTACGCCTACGAGCGGGTGTTCCGGCACATGTTCCCCGGCCTCACACCGGCCGACATGGGGTTCGCGCCGCGCGAGACGGTACGCGGACGGGGGGCGCGGGCGCACGCGGGCGCCGCGCTCCCGGCACCGCACGACCACCGCGACACATCCATTCAGAGCTACGAGGAGAGCGACGTGCTGCGTCGCGCGTTCATGACCGGCGGCCCGGCCGCCGCCCTGGGGATCGCCGGCCTGGCGCCCTTCGGGTCCGCAGAGTCCGTACCGCCCCTCACGGGCGGCGGGAGACGTGCGGGAGGAGCCGAGGCGGCGGCCGTGGAGGACGCGGTGCGCCGCATCCGGCTGCTGGACGACCGGCACGGCGCCGAGGGCATCTACCAGCGCGCGGCCCAGCCGCTGCGCGCCGCCTACGAGCTCCTGGACGCCGGGACACACCGCCAGTCGGTCGCCGACCGGCTGCACGCGGGCGCCGGTGAACTGGCCATCTCCGTGGGCTGGCTGGCCCACGACTCGGGCCGCTTCGGGGACGCCCGCTCGCACTACGCGGAGGCGCTGGCCACCGCACGGGTCGCGGGCGACCCGGCCCTGGAGGCGCACGCGTTCTGCAACACCGCGTTCCTCGCCCGGGACGCGGGCCGGCCGCGCGAGGCGGTACGCGCGGCGCAGGCCGCCCAGCACGCCGCGAAGCACCTCTCCTCGCGTCGCCTGCTCTCCTTGCTGGCGCTGCGCGAGGCGGGCGGCTGGGCGGGCCTCGGCGACCGGGCGGGCTGCGAGGAGGCGCTGCTGCGGGCGCACCGGCTCTTCGCCCACGGGCCGTCGGACGCCGACCCGGAGTGGATGTCCTTCTACGGGGACGCCGAACTCGCGGGTCTGGAGGCGCAGTGCTGGTCGGCACTGGGGGAACGGGGGCGCGCGGCGGAGCACGCGCGCCGCGCCGTGGCGCTCCAGGACCCGCACTTCACGCGCAACATCGCGCTGTTCACGGCGGAGCTGGCGGGCGATCTGGCGGGCAGCGGCGCGCCCGACGAGGCGGCCGCCGCCGGGCTCCGCGCCCTGGACCTGCTGGACGAGGTCGGCTCGGCCCGCATCCGTACGATGCTGGCCGGCACGGCCAGGACGCTCCGCCGGCAGCGCAGTGCCGCGGGCGTCGCCGCCTTCCTGGACCGGCACGCGGCGGTGGCACGGCCGGCCTGAGCGCTCGACGGCCCCTGAGGTGCGGCCGCCCGCCTCCGGTCCGGCCGTCGTCAGCCGAGGTGGCCCGTGTCGTTCCAGCGTTCGATGGCCGGGGCGCCGTAGGCCCAGCCGAGCACCGACAGGGAGGTCGGGTCGAGGCGGATACGGGCGCCGAAGGAGATGTCCTCGCCGAGCCAGCGGGCGCACAGCGACCGCAGGATGTGGCCGTGCGCGAAGACGAGCACGTCGCGGCCGCCCGAGCGCACCTCCTCGATGACGCCGTCCACCCGCCGCGTCACCTCGGCGAGCGTCTCGCCCTCGGGGACGCCGTCCCGCCAGATGAGCCAGTCGGGCCGGTCCGCCTTGATCTCGGCGGGCGTCAGGCCCTCGTACGCGCCGTAGTCGACCTCCATGAGCGCGTCCCAGTCCGCCGCGCGGTCCCCGAAGCCGGCCAGCTCGCAGGTCTCCTTGGCGCGGATCAGGGGGCTGGTGCGCACGTCCACGTCCGGGAGCCCGTTCCAGGGCGCGCGGTGCAGCCGCTCGCCGAGCAGCTTGGCGCCGCGCCGGCCCTCGTCGAGGAGCGGGATGTCCGTGCGCCCGGTGTGCTTGCCGGACAGGGACCACTCCGTCTGCCCGTGCCGGGCCAGCAGGATGCGCGGTGCCATGGGATTACCTCTCACCGGCGCGAACCCGCTCGCCGCCGGCCTTGCTCGTTCGTGCCGCCGTACGGGGCCGGCGGCAGTACGTCTCGTTCCGTCCGGTCCATCATCGCGCACCTGTCCCGTACGCCCCACAGGCCCCGTAGCCATACGACGTACAGTCGACAGAACCATACGGCGTACAGTTGATCGCTGCTGACAGCGAGACGGACACGAAGGCTGGACACGGTGAGTACGTTCCGGGTGCACGCCGCACCGCACATCCCCGCAGCACGCGGCACCCGGCCGCCGCACTGGTGGGCCGAGCTGCCGCTGCTCGCGCTCGTCTACGCGGCCTACTCCGCCGGCCGGCTGCTGGCCAGGGGCGACGTGGGCGCCGCCACCGGGCACGGCGAGAAGCTGCTGGACGCCGAGCGGTTCCTGCACCTCGCTGTCGAGCGCCCGCTGAACCGCCTCTTCTCCGGCACGCCCGCACTCGGCATACCCGCCGCCTTCGTGTACGCGGCGCTGCACTATCTGGTCACGCCCGCGATCCTCGTATGGCTGTGGCGCCGGCACCCGGGCCGGTACCGCCTCCTGCGCACCTGGCTGCTGCTCTCCACCTTGATCGGGCTGGTCGGCTTCACGCTGCTGCCCACCGCCCCGCCCCGGTTGCTGACGGCGGTGCACGGCTTCACCGACACGATGGCGGAGTACGCCTCGTACGGCTGGTGGGGCGGCGAGGCGAGTGCGCCCCGGGGGCTGGGCGGGCTGACCAACCAGTACGCGGCGATGCCCAGCCTGCACGTCGGCTGGGCACTGTGGTGCGGCGTCGCGCTGTGGCTGTACGGCGGCTCGCGGCTCACCAGGGCGGTGGGCCTGGCCTATCCGCTGCTCATCACCGTCGTCGTGATGGGCACCGCCAACCACTACTTCCTCGACACGCTCGCCGGCTGCGTCGTCATGGTCCTGGGCCTCCTCCTGGCCCGCCCGGCGCTCCGGCTCGCGGCGGCCGCGCGTGGCGTGATCGCCTCCCGTGCGAGCGGTGGTGCGCCTGGTCTTCACGCGAATGTCGGTGGTGGATGCGAGACTTCCGCAGGTGAACGTTTTCCGCGACAGTCGGCCCGAGCCGGCGGCGGCGCGCGAGGCGCGGCCGCGGCCGGCGACGGGGCTGCGCGCGCGCCTGGCTGAGCTGCGCGGCCCCGGCGTACCGCCCCGCCCGCTGGACGCCAGGGCGCTCGCCGCGCTGTCCGCCAACCCCGGCTGCCGGCGCCGCGCGCTGCTGGACGGCGCGGGCGTGGACAAGGCCGCGCTCGCCCGGGCCCTCGGCTCGCCGGCGCCCTTCGGTCAGTCCCAGTTCGCGATCGCGCGCGGCCATTCCTTCGAGGCGCGGGTCAAGGCCGACGGCGGCGCCGAGCTGATCCGGCTGGCCGCCGAGCATCTCGGGGGCGGTACGGAGCCCCCGGAGCCCGGCGCCGCGGCCACGCCCGACCTGTCGGCGGCCGGCCCGCAGGGGCGCGCCGCGCGGAC
>NZ_JBEPFC010000233.1:0-6712 GCF_040301705.1 Streptomyces sp. NPDC000151
CGGCGGCGGCCTCCTCGGCGGCGCGGCGCTCGGCGGCCAGGCGCTGCGCGGCGACCTCGACCGTCTGGAAGCCCACCGAGGTGTCCTCCTTGACGATCACCGGACGCCGGGGCGCCGGAGCCTTGGCGACGGGCGCCCGGCCCTCGGCGGTGGCGACCGCGGCCTCGGGGGCCGTGCCCTGGGGAGCGCGGGTGCCGCGGGCACGCCGGCGGCGCGGCTTGGCCGGCGCCTCCTGCGCGGTGTCCGGGCCGGTGCTCTGCACCGGAACGGTCGCGGCCTCGGGCGCCGCCGGCTCGGCGGTCACCGGCTCGGCCGGCGCGACGGCCGGCGCGGGCTCGGCCACGGCGTGCGCGGTGGCGGTCCGCTGCGCGGCGGCGGACGTGGTGGCGTTGTCGGACGCGGCGGCGCGCGTGCGGCGCCGGCGGCGCGGCTGGCGGGGCGCGGTCGTGCCCTCGGCGGTGTCCGCCGCGGCCTCGGCCGCCTCGCCGCCCTGCGTACCGGCGGCAGCGGTCTCGCCGTCGAGAGGGGCGCCGTTGCGAGTACGGCGGCGCTTGCGCGGCGTACGCGTACGCTCCGGGCGCGCCTCCTCACGCTCGGCCTCCCGGCCGCCCTTGCGCGGCCCGCGGCCGCGGCCGCCGGTCTCACCGAGGTCCTCGACGTCCTCGGCGGCCAGGCCCGCCCGGGTGCGCTCGGAGCGCGGCAGCACGCCGGTGACGCCCTGGGGGATGTTCAGCAGCTCGTAGAGGTGCGCGGAGGTGGAGTAGGTCTCCTCCGGGTCGTTGAACGACAGGTCCAGCGCCTTGTTGATCAGCTGCCAGCGCGGGATGTCGTCCCAGTCGACCAGCGTGACGGCGGTGCCCTTGGCGCCCGCGCGGCCCGTACGGCCGATGCGGTGCAGGTAGGTCTTCTCGTCCTCGGGCGTCTGGTAGTTGATGACGTGTGTCACACCGCTGACGTCGATGCCGCGCGCGGCGACATCGGTGCAGACCAGGACGTCGACCTTGCCGTTGCGGAAGGCACGCAGCGCCTGCTCGCGGGCGCCCTGGCCGAGGTCGCCGTGGACCGCGCCGGAGGCGAAGCCGCGGCGCGCGAGCTGGTCGGCGATGTCGGCCGCGGTGCGCTTGGTGCGGCAGAAGATCATCGCGAGCCCGCGGCCCTCGGCCTGCAGGATGCGCGAGACCAGCTCCGGCTTGTCCATGGAGTGCGCGCGGAAGATGTGCTGAGTGGTGTTGGCGACCGTCGCGCCCTCGTCGTCGGGCGAGGTGGCGCGGATGTGGGTCGGCTGCGACATGTAGCGCCGCGCCAGCGAGATGACCTGACCGGGCATGGTCGCGGAGAACAGCATGGTCTGCCGCTTGGCCGGGAGGTACTGGATGATCTTCTCGACGTCCGGCAGGAAGCCGAGGTCGAGCATCTCGTCGGCCTCGTCCAGGACGAGACCGCGGACCTGCGAGAGGTCCAGCTTCTTCTGGCCCGCCAGGTCCAGCAGCCGGCCCGGGGTGCCGACGACGACGTCGACGCCCTTCTGGAGCGCCTCGACCTGGGGCTCGTACGCCCGGCCGCCGTAGATGGCGAGCACGCGGACGTTACGGACCTTGCCGGCGGTCAGCAGGTCGTTGGTGACCTGCTGGCACAGCTCGCGGGTGGGGACGACGACCAGCGCCTGCGGCGCGTCGGTCAGCTGCTCGGGCTTGGCCCGGCCGGCCTCGACGTCGGCGGGGACGGTGACGCGCTCCAGGAGCGGGAGGCCGAAGCCGAGGGTCTTGCCGGTGCCCGTCTTGGCCTGGCCGATGACGTCGGAGCCGGAGAGGGCGACCGGGAGGGTCAGGGCCTGGATGGGGAACGGAGTCATGATGCCGACTGCCTCGAGGGCTTCGGCGGTCTCGGGGAGGATCCCGAGGTCTCGGAACGTAGACAGGATGCTTGCCTCTTCTGTGAGACGCGGCGCGAGGCGACGAAGGGGATCGACCGTGCCTTGCCGGCCGTCGTACGGGGTCGTACTCGGCGCGGCCCGGCCTCCTAGGGCCGGATGGCGCGGGACCACTGCCTTCGCTCAGGCGCTCGTGCCGCGAGCGGTGTTCCCCTGCCGTGCGTACGTCTCGTACGCGTCGGGGCAGAGGGCGGTCGGGGTGGAGCCGATCGGGCCACCGACCGGGCATCCGCATTCGTGAAACACCCACCGAAACTTCGGCGGGCTCTTTACCACCATACCCCGGATGAGCGCATGTGTGTCCGGGCAATCGTTCGGTCGGGTGGTACCCGAGAGGCTGACCAGGCCCTTCCCCGGGTTGCGGAGCGGGCTATTGTGCGCTTCATGGAGACGCCTGACAACGCCACCGCCGACGCCCCCGCCACGCCCGACGAGCCCACCGGGATCGCCGCCCAGACCTGGGAGGAGGCGGCCGCCGACCCGCAGTACCGGGCCGCGGTGATCGACCTGCTCGGCGCGCTCGCGTACGGCGAGCTGTCCGCCTTCGAGCGGCTGGCCGAGGACGCCAAGCTGGCGTCCACGACGGACGACAAGGCGGAGCTGGCGAAGATGGCGTCGGCGGAGTTCCACCACTTCGAGCGGCTGCGGGAGCGGCTCGCGCAGATCGACGCGGAGCCCAACGCGGCCATGGAGCCGTTCGCCGCCGCGCTGGACGAGTTCCACCGCCAGACCGCGCCCTCGGACTGGCTGGAGGGCCTGGTCAAGGCGTACGTCGGCGACTCCATCGCCAGCGACTTCTACCGTGAGGTGGCGGCCCGGCTGGACTCCGACACCAAGGAGCTGGTGCTCGGTGTGCTGGATGACACAGGGCACGCCTCCTTCGCCGTCGAGAAGGTCCGCGCGGCCATCGAGGCCGACCCCCGGGTCGGCGGCCGGCTCGCGCTGTGGGCGCGCCGCCTGATGGGCGAGGCCCTCTCCCAGGCGCAGCGGGTCGTCGCGGACCGGGACGCGCTGTCGACGATGCTGGTCGGCGGCGTGGCGGACGGCTTCGACCTGGCGGAGGTCGGCCGGATGTTCTCGCGCATCACCGAGGCGCACACCAAGCGGATGGCGGCCCTGGGGCTGGCCGCGTAACGGACGTGAGACGACACTCACATCAACGCGCCCCGCACCGCTTCGGCAGGTGCGGGGCGCGTTGACGTACTGACGTGGTGCGGCGCTCCAGTCGTGGGAAACCGCGCGTACTGACATGGTGCGGCACGCAAACGCGCCGTTTCTGCGTGGCGACATCGGCCGGAAACCGTCCGTACCGGCTGTCCGTCAGGGCTCGGGGCTCGGGGCTCGGGGCCGGGCTGCCTCAGGCCGTCGCTGATCGGCGCAGCCGCCGGGCGGGCCGGGGCTCGGGTCGCAGCAGCAGCGAGAGCAGCGCCGCGGACAGGCCCACGGCCACCACAAGGACTACCGGTGTCTGCCCCGGGCCCAGGATCGTGTGCGCCAGCAGTGCGCCGAAGACGGCTGCCGCGGGGCCCGTGGACAGCGTCAGGCTGCGCTTCGGGAAGCGGCCGGGCAGCCGCCGGAGGGCGGCGAGGGCGAGGGCGAGGCCCAGGGCGGTGGCGCCGAGCACTTCCAAGATCATGTTTCCCCTCCCGCACGGATGACACCGCCGTGCCGCGGCGGTGTCACGGCCATTCGTGGGCGGTCGTACCCACGGCGCGCCACGGGCAATCGTGCCGGGCCGGACAAAGGTGCGATCACCGCCCTGAGCAGGGGAAAAGCGCCCGACAGTGCGGAGAGGGGGCGCAAGCGAACGGGCGGCGCCCCGGGGAACGTCTCCCCGGGGCGCCGCCCGTCATACGTGCTGTGCGCGGCAGGCGTCTACAGAGCGCCGAAGCCCACCTTGCGTCCGGCGGGCTCGCCGATCTCGACGTACGCCAGCCGGTCCGCCGGTACCAGGACCTTGCGGCCGTGTTCGTCCTCCAGGCTCAGCAGCTGCGACGTGCCGGCCAGCGCGGCGGCGACCGCACTCTCGACCTCCTCGGCAGGCTGCGAGCTCTCCAGGACGATCTCGCGGGGCGCGTGCTGCACGCCGATCTTGACCTCCACGGCTTATGTCCCTCCGACGGTCTCGGTCCCCCCGGTCTGGCCAGGGGGCGGGGTGCGCGACGATCCGCGCCCTACGCAGCACACATTAGCCCGGTACGGGGACGGACAAGGCGCCGCGGAACACGCCCGCAGCGAACACGAGGGCCGCGTGCGGCTGGTCAGGGCGCGGGAGCGGCACCGGAACAGGCGCCCGGCGCCCCGTCGGGGCGGGCGCCGGCACGGCTGCCGACGCCCGCCCCGGGGGCTCCGTCAGGGGCCGCCTCAGTGGCCTTCGGTGCCGTGCAGCGGGAAGCCCGCGATGCCCTTCCAGGCCAGCGAGGTGAGCAGCTGCACCGCCGTGTCACGGGTGACCGTGCGCTCGCTGGAGAGCCAGTACCGCGCGACGACCTGGGACACGCCGCCCAGGCCCACCGCCAGCAGCATGGACTCCTCCTTGGACAGCCCGGTGTCCTCCGCGATCACGTCACTGATCGCCTCGGCGCACTGCAGCGAGACCTTGTCCACGCGCTCGCGGACAGCCGTCTCGTTGGTGAGGTCCGACTCGAACACCAGTCGGAATGCGCCGCCCGGGTCCTCCACGTACGCGAAGTACGCGTCCATGGTCGCCGCGACCCGCTGCTTGTTGTCGGTGGTGGAGGCCAGGGCCGTTCGTACCGACTGCAGCAGCGACTCGCAGTGCTGGTCCAGCAGGGCGAGGTAGAGGTCGAGCTTGCCGGGGAAGTGCTGGTAGAGCACCGGCTTGCTGACGCCGGCCCGCTCGGCGATGTCGTCCATCGCCGCAGCGTGGTACCCCTGCGCCACGAAGACTTCCTGTGCGGCGCCCAGGAGCTGGTTGCGCCGTGCCCGGCGCGGCAGGCGCGTGCCCCGAGGGCGCGCGGCCTCTGTCTGCTCGATGGCGCTCACGCCGCCTCCCAGTGTCGTTCCGTACGAGATGCACACAGCCCGGTGCACCGCGCCCGCCATCGTACTTTTGGGTAACGAGGCTGTGCGCGGTCCGGAGCGAGAATTTATCCGCCCGGGTCTTGCAGGAAGCCGACATACCGGCTCAGGTCACCGGTAATCGTCTTCGTCCAGCTCGACCACCCGGGCCTGTTCCGCACGGTCCGCTTCGTTCGCCGCGTCGGGATCGCCGCCGGTCAGTGTGTCGTCCTGCTGTTGCGCGACGCTCATGAGCTGTTCCCGGGTATCCGCCTCCGGTGCTTCCGTGTCGATTTCGGTCGTCTCGTCCTCGTCGAAGGTATCCGGATCTGTGGGGTCGACAGGCATGGTGGCTCCCCTTTCCTGGGTGAGCGTCCTTTACACGAGCCTATGAGAGGGGATTGCCCGGCGCGATGCGGTACGCGCCGCGAACGGGTGGCGGTACCGGAAGGCGCGGTCGCACGGCTACGAAGCGGTCGCGTCGCTACGTAAGAAGTGACGGCGGCGCCACGAAGGCGCGGCCGTGACCCAAGAGACGTGTGATGGCGAACACACCGGAACGGACGTGATCGTCTCGTAACATCGACGCATGTCTTCCACGGAGCCGCCGGACACCCGAACCGCGCTCCCGGTGCCGCCCGGGGGCCCGGGCCCGCGCGTCGGCACCGAGGAGACGCTGCGCAGCGTGAGCCTGCCGGGCGTGACGCTCAGCGTCCGCGCGCCCGCCAGGGTGCGCGAGGACCTGCCGCCCGCCCTGTACGTGCACGGCCTCGGCGGCTCGTCGCAGAACTGGTCCGCCCTCATGGCGCTGCTCGCCGACCGGGTGGACGGCGAGGCGCTGGACCTCCCCGGATTCGGCGACTCCCCGCCCCCGGACGACGGCAACTACTCCATCAGCGGCCAGGCCCGCACGGTCATCCGGTATCTCGACCAGCGCGGCCGCGGCCCCGTCCACCTCATCGGCAACTCCATGGGCGGCGCGGTCTCGACCCGGGTCGCCGCGGTCCGCCCCGACCTCGTGCGCACCCTGACGCTGGTCTCGCCCGCGCTGCCCGAGCTGCGCCCGCAGCTCAGCGCGGTGCCCACGGCGCTGCTGGCGGTCCCCGGCATCACCACCCTCTTCAGCCGCCTGACGCGGGACTGGACGGCCGAGCGCCGCACCCGTGAGGTGCTCGCCCTCTGCTACGGCGACCCCGGGATGGTCACGCCCGAGGAAGTGGCGGCGGCGGTCGAGGAGACCGCGCGCCGGCTGCAGCTGCCGTACTTCTGGGAGGTCATGGAGCGCGCCTCGCGCGGCATCGTGAACGCCTACACGCTCGGCGGCCAGCACAACCTGTGGCGGCAGGCGGAGCGCGTTCTCGCGCCGACCCTGCTCATCTACGGCGGCCGGGACCGGCTGGTCTCCTTCCGGATGGCCCGCAGGGCCGCCGCCGCCTTCCGCGGCTCGCGCCTGCTCACCCTCCCCGAGGCGGGCCACGTCGCGATGATGGAGTACCCGTCGACCGTCGCCCGCGCCGTGCGGGAGCTGCTGGACGACACGACCGCCGATGCGAGCAGGAGCTGACGGGCCCAGTGGGACGCCATAGCCGCCGGACCCCGGAGGGGACGACCGACACCACGGAGAGCGGCGCCGTTACTGAAGAGACCGGTACCGCCGACCCGTGGGGCGAGCGCGACGCGGCCTCCTGGAGACCCGTGGACGCGGGCGAAGCGGCGACGCCCGACCAGGGCGCCGGCGCGGGCCCACGGGCCGCCTCCGGG
>NZ_JBEPFC010000234.1:0-6673 GCF_040301705.1 Streptomyces sp. NPDC000151
GGCGCGGCGGCCTGCGGCTGCGCCGCCTCCGGGCGGCCCGCGGCCTGCTCCTCGCCGTACGTCACCGTTTCGTACGGGGTCGGGTCGTACGCCGCCACCGGGTCGTACACCGCACCCCGTCCCGGGGTGTAGTCGGCGTGCTCCTCCGGCTGGTGCGCGGGCTGTCCGGGCGCGTAGTGGCCCTGCTGCTCGCCGTGCGCCTGCGGCTCGCTGCCCCAGGCGCCCTGGGCGCCCGGCATCAGCAGGTCGTCGTCCTCGGCCGGCTCGGCGGTGTCGAGGTACGCGTACGCGTCGTGCGGCTGCTGCGGGCCGGCGTCGGCAGGGGCGGGAGCGGCCGCCGGGAGCGGCCCTCCGGGATGTCCGCCTGCGTTCTCCGGCAGTCCCTCGCCCGGGACCTGGCCGGTGTCGGTCATGCGTACCCCTCGCCCATCGGTAGTGCTCCTTCCAACCGCTCGTCCGACGCGCTCGACCGCGGCACGCGCCGACCGCCCCCATAGCTAGAACGAGCGAGCGCGCCTCGCGGCACGTCCGCCCTCAAGAGCATCTTGTGCGGTCAAAACCTCGGACTTTTCCGGATATTGACCCACGACTCCGATCGCGGAACGGCGGCGCAACGATCCGCCAGCCTACCTCGCGCAGGTGACCGATCCGGTCAGGGGTGATGCACGCGGTAACCGCACACGAGGAAGACGACCGCCCGCTCCCGCTCCACCCATACGGAGGTGTCCAGCTCGACGGACTGCAGGAGCGCGCACTCGACTTCATAGCCGCCGTCGGCCAGCGCGCGGCCGAGCGCCTCCGCTTCGTCGCGGGTCGAGGCGTGGGTGACGATGCGTTCGGGGCGGCGGGCCGCGCAGGCGGTGACCACGGCCGTGCCGCCGGCCCCGATGCGGACGACGTCCGGCTCCGGGAGGTCTTCGAGTACCTGGGGCGCGCGGCCGTGCACGACCTGGAGCTGTACGCCGTACCGGCGGCTCACGGCTGTCGTGCGGGCGCAGGCGTCCTCGTCGGCGTCGACGGCGATGACGGCCGCGCCGAAGCGGGCGGCCTCGACGGCTGCCGCGCCGGAGCCCGCGCCGATGTCCCAGACCAGGTCGCCGACGGCGGGCCCGAGGCGGGCGAGCTGGGCGGTGCGCAGCTGGCCGGACTCACCCTCCGTCAGGCCGCCTCCGTACGCGCTGTCGGAGAGCCCCCAGCCGCGCGGCCCGGAGGGGTAGCCGACCTCGCGGCCGGCGAGCCAGCCGGTGCCCTGGGTGGCGGCGCTGCCGGCGGGACCGCCCACCACGATGACGACGTTGGGGTCGCGCCACACGTGGTCGGCGGCCTTGTCGGAGGTGAGGACCGTCACCTGTTCCTGGGTGGTGCCCAGCGCCTCGCAGATGACGAAGGTGCGGTGCACGCCGCGCAGCAGGAGGGCGAGTTCGGCGGGTCCGGCCCCGGGCGAGGTGAGGACGGCGACCTTGGTGTGGGCGCGGCAGACGTTGACGGCGCGGCGCAGGTCGCGGCTGTGCGCGACGACGATCTGGGCGTCGTCCCAGGGCATCCCGGCCCGGGCGAAGGCGGCGGCGACGGAGGAGACGGCCGGTACGACCTCGACTTCGAGGCCGTGTTCGGGTGCGCGCAGGGTGCGGACGACGCCGAAGAAGCCGGGGTCGCCGTCGGCGAGTACGACGGCGGTGCCGCGGTGCTGGGCGATCCGGCGCGCCGCGAGGCCAACGCTGCCGAGCCTGATCCGCTCGGCGGCGGGCGGTACTTCCTTGAGCGCCAGGTGGTGGGCGGCGCCGGCCACCAGGGTCGCCGCGCCCAGTGCGGAGCGCGCGGCGGCGGTCAGAGGCGAGCCGTCCCACCCGATCACGGTGACGCGGTCGGCCATCTGCGGATGTCTCCTGGTCTCGTCGTGCGGTCGGTCCGTTGTGCGGGCGTGGATCAGGTGAGGGTACCCCGGGTGCCCCGTCCCCCCGCGGCGCCCTTCTCCCCCACTGCTCCACCGTCCTTCAGCGCCAGTCCGGATACGCGAAGCCGTCCGCGTCCTCGGTCCGGTCCGGGAGGCCGTCGAAGTCCTCGGGCAGCAGGCTCCACACGATGAGGTCGGTACGCATGTCGGTCCAGCCGCTCTCGGTGCGGGAGCGGGCTATCCAGGCGTTGCGGAGCACGCCTTCGCTGATGCAGCCGAGCTTCTGGGCGACCTGCTGCGCTGCGGTGTTGTCGGCGGCCGTCCGCAGCTCCAGGCGTTCGAACTTCTGGTCGCGGAAGAGCCACTGGGCGACGGCGAGCGAGGACTCGCAGGCGTAGCCCTCGCCGCGGGCCCAGGGGGCGGTGATGTAGGAGAGCTCGGCGCCGCGTATCCGCCAGTCGGTGTGGTCGATGCGGACCGCGCCGACCAGGCGCTGGGTGAGGAATTCGGTGACGGCGAAGGCGAGTCCGCGGCCCGAGGTGCGCACGGCCGGGGCGCCGCTGGTGACCCACTCCCGGGCGTGTGCCGTGGTGTACGGGAAGGGGTGGGCGGTCCAGGCGGCGACCGCTTCGTCGTTCATCATGTCGCCGAGCGCGGGGATGTCCGTGTCGTCGAAGGGCCGCAGTACCAGACGCTCCGTGCTGATGGAGATGTCCGGAAAGGTGGATGTCATGCAGCTGCTCCCACGCCGTGGACCGTAAAGCTCCGTAAAGCTCCGCGAATACGTTCGGGCGCTCCCGCCCGTCTTGAGTGCACAAGCATGCAGCATCTGCCTGCGAATGTGCCAAGTATGACGGCCCGCACCTGCCGCGATAAGGCAGGTACGGGCCGTCGTACGGGCGCCTGGCGGAGTCAGCTCGCCTTGCCGGCGGGGGTCAGCTCGCCTTGCCGAAGGAGGGCAGCACGGAGCCGTCCTTGTAGTGCGTCTCGATGAACTTCTTGACCTGGTCGGAGTTGAGCAGCTTCGCGAGCTTCTGCACGCGCGCGTCGTTCTTCTTGCTCTTGTCGACGGCGAGGAAGTTCGCGTAGGGGCTGTTCTTGGCCGACTCGATGGCCAGGGAGTCCGTCTTGGGGCTGAGCTTGGCGGCGATGGCGTAGTTGCCGTTGATGACCGCGGCGTCGTAGTCGCTCAGCTGCGGGGCCAGGAGTTCCGCCTTGGACTCCTTGATGGTCAGGCCCTTCTTGTCCGCGATGTCGTTCAGGCCGGGGATCGCGGGGGCGTCGGCCTTGAGCTCGATGGCGCCGGCCTTGTCGAGCAGCTTCAGGGCACGGGCCTCGTTGCTGGCGTCGTTGGGCACGCCGACGGTGTCGCCGGACTTCAGCTCGGAGAGCTTGTCGTACTTCTTGGAGTAGACGCCCATCGGCTCGACGTGGACGTTGACGACGGGCTCGATGTCCCCGTCGTTCTTCTTGTTCCAGTCGTCCAGGAATTCCTTGGTCTCGAAGTAGTTGGCGTCCAGGCTGCCGTCCTTGGTCGCCGGGTTGATCAGCTGGTAGTCGTCGAAGGTCTTGACCTGGATCTTGAGGCCCTCCTTGGGCGCCAGGTCCTTCTTGACGTACTCCAGGATCTCGGCGTGCGGGACGGAGGTGGCGCCGACGACGAGCGGGGAGCTCGCGTCGTCCTTCTTCTCCGTGTCCGGGTCCGAGGGGGCGCTGCAGGCGCCGAGGGCGAGGGTGAGCGCGGCGGCGGCCGCGACGGCGCCGGTGAGCTTGACGGTGTTACGCACGAAGAGTGCCTTTCTGACAGGTGGTGTACCGCCCGGCAAAGGGTCCGGGCTCCGGGGTGGTGGCTCAGAGCCCGTGTCAGGCCGCCTCGTCCGCGGTCTCGCGGGCCTTGGGCAGCTTCAGCAGGCGTACGGGGGCGGTGGCGCGGGAGCCGCGGCGGGAGAGCCGCCGGATCACCAGGTCACCGATGAGCTGGATGACGGTCACGATCAGGATGATCAGTACCACGGTGACGAGCATGAAGCGCGTGTCGTACCGCTGCTGGCCGTAGGTGATGGCCACGCTGCCCAGACCGCCGGCGCCGAGCGCGCCGGCCATCGCGGAGTAGCCGATGATCGTGATGACGGTGTTGGTCAGGCTGGCGACCAGCGAGGGCAGGGCCTGCGGGAGCAGCACCTTGAAGACGATGGTCCAGGTGCCGCCGCCCATGGACTGGGCGGCCTCGACGAGCCCGCCGTCCACCTCGCGCAGGGAGGTCTCCACCAGGCGCGCGAAGAAGGGGACGGCGCCGACGGCGAGCGGCACGACCGCGGCCGAGGGGCCGATGGACGTACCGGCGACGAGCCGGGTGAACGGGATGATCGCGATCATCAGGATGATGAAGGGCAGCGACCGGCCGATGTTCACGACGACGCTGACGACCTTGTTCACCACGGTGTTCTGCAGCTGTCCGCCGCGGTCGGTGAGGACCAGCAGGACGCCGAGGATGAGGCCGCCGACGACGGTGTAGACGGTTGCCCACCACACCATGAAGAGGGTGTCGAGGATGCCGTCGTAGAGCACCGGCTGCATGTCGTTCCAGTTCACTTCGCGACCTCCTTGGTCAGCACGGCGGCGTCCGTCTGCGGCGCTGTGCGCCCCACGACGTCGACCTGGAGGCCCTGCTCGCGCAGGAAGCCGATGGGTACGACGTTGTCCTCGAAGCGTCCGGGCAGCTCGATGCGCATCCGGCCGACCTGCTTGCCGCCGACGGTGTCCATGGCGGCGCCGAGGATCGACACGTCGACGTTGTAGGTCCGCGAGAGGGTGGAGATGACCGGCTCGGTGGCCGCCTCGCCGTGGAAGGTGACGTCCACGACCGTGCGGTCCTCGGCCGTGGCCTCGCCGGTGACCGGGAACAGCTCCGTGGCCAGCTCCGCGCCGGGCGTGGCCAGCAGCTCGGAGACGGTGCCCTGCTCGACGATCCGGCCGCCCTTCATCAGGGCAGCGGAGTCGCAGATGGTCTTGACGACGTCCATCTCGTGGGTGATGAGCAGGACGGTCAGGCCCAGCTGGCGGTTGAGGTCGCGCAGCAGCTGGAGGATGGAGCGGGTGGTCTCCGGGTCCAGCGCGCTGGTGGCCTCGTCGGAGAGCAGCACCTTCGGGTCGCCGGCCAGCGCGCGGGCGATGCCGACGCGCTGCTTCTGGCCGCCGGAGAGCTGGGCGGGGTACGCCTTGGCCTTGTCGGCGAGGCCGACCAGGTCCAGCAGCTCCAGCGCCTTGCGGGCGCGGTCGCGGCGGCCGACCTTGAGGATCTCCAGCGGCAGCTCGATGTTGTCCTGGACGGTGCGCGAGGACAGCAGGTTGAAGTGCTGGAAGACCATGCCGATGTGGCTGCGCGCGGCGCGCAGCGCGGGGTTCGCCCGCTGGCCGCGTCCGGCGAGCTCGGTGAGGTCCTGGCCGGCCACGGTGACCGTGCCCGAGGTGGGGCGCTCCAGGAGGTTCACGCAGCGGATGAGCGTCGACTTGCCGGCGCCGCTCTGGCCGATGACGCCGTACACCTCGCCCTCGCGGACGTGCAGGTCGACGCCGTCCAGCGCGGTGACCTCGCGGTCGCCTGAGCGGTAGACCTTGGTGAGGCCCGTAGTGGTGATCACAGGGATATCCGTCATGGTCGAGTGCTCGGCGGCTCGTCCGCCGGGCACGGGGCATTCATTGCGGAGTGCGGCATGGGGATCGCGGAGGCATGCGGGCGGCGGGCGCCCGGCTCCGGGGTCCGGTGACGCGGGGCGGCCGGGAGTGCGTACGGAGCGCGTGCGTACGGGAGGTACGGGGCGCTTCTGTACGCGTCGTCCGGCACATGGCAGCGGGTCTCGCTTCGGGGCGCGAGGCTCAGGCGGGGGCCCTCAGCGGTCACACATTCGACACAGGCAACGAGCACCGGGCGTCAGGTGCGCCTCGGTCGCGGGGGTGCGGCAGCTCGTCGTGGTCATGCTGGCCAGTAAACCAGACAGGCGTACGGACCGATCAAGCCAGTCCGGATGACGGACTCGGGTGACCGGTCCGTGGACACCGGCTCAGTCCGCCGTCGTGATCTCCACGCCGTCCGCCGTGGCCTGCGCGGACACCGCGGACAGGTCCGGTACGACCACGTCGGCCACCAGCTCCTCCGGGCCGGTCGTTGTGGTCAACGCCACGGTCTTCGCGCCCGCCGCGCGGCCCGCCGCGAGTCCGGCCGGCGCGTCCTCGAAGACCGCGCAGCGGGCCGGGTCGACGCCCAGGTGCCGGGCGGCGAGCAGGAACGGCTCGGGGTCGGGCTTGCCGCGGGTGATGTCGTCCGCGGTGATCAGGTGCTTGGGACGGATGCCGACGGCGGCGAGCCGGGCCTCGGCGAGCTTCCGGGTGGCGGAGGTGACCACGGCCCAGCGGTCGGCGGGGAGCGAGTCCAGCAGGGCGCGGGTGCCGGGCAGCAGCACCACGCCGTCCACGTCCGCGGTCTCCAGCTCCTCGATGCGGGCCAGCGCCTCGGGGGCGCGCTCGCCGGGCAGCAGGTCGGCGACGATGTCGGCGGCGGGCCGGCCGTGCAGCTCGACCCGGGCGAACTCCCCCGTGACGCCGTACTCCCGTGCCCACCGCGTCCAGCAGCGGCGCACCGAGTCCATGGAGGAGACGAGCGTGCCGTCGTTGTCGAACAGGAGGGCGTCAACCGAGAGCTTCATGGTCGCCGAGGGTACGTGGTGCGCGGGGCCGGGCGCCGGGCCGGGCCCGAGCGCCGCCGGGCGGCGGGCGCCGATT
>NZ_JBEPFC010000235.1:0-6653 GCF_040301705.1 Streptomyces sp. NPDC000151
GCCCCCGCGGCCGCCGTGGTCCTGGCCTCCGCCGTGGTGGTCGGCCGGGCGCTGCGCCGCCGCCGCTGACGCCGGCCCGCGCCGCCACAGGCTCCGGGCCTGCGCCGCCGCTGACGCCGGGCGCCCGGGCGGGCGGGACCGGCCACCGGGTCAGCGTGCCCGGTCCGCCGCCCGCGTGCCGCACCGCTAAGGTCGATCCGTGAGCACTGAGAACCCCGCAGAGCCCGCCCGCAAGCCGCGCGTGGCGCGTACCGTACGGCTGGCCGCCGGCGACACCGAAGTGGCCGTCCGCCCGGACAACGGCTGCCGTATCGAGAGCCTCCGCATCGGCGGCACGGAGCTGCTCCGGCAAGGAGCCAAGTACGGCTGCTTCCCGATGGTGCCGTGGTGCGGCCGGATCGAGAACGGCCGGTTCCGCAACGGCTCCGAGACGCATCAGATGCCGCTCAACTCCCCGCCGCACGCCATCCACGGCAACGGCCGCAACCTCTCCTGGCGCACCGCCCGCACGACCGGGACCACCGCGGCCTTCACGTACGACCTGGACGACCCGGCCGACCCCTGGCCGTACCCCGGCAAGGTCAGCCAGCTGGTGGAGCTGGCCGAGGACGGCGGTTCGCTGACCCTGACCATGGGCGTCGAGACGTACGACGACTCCTTCCCGGCGCAGGCCGGCTGGCACCCCTGGTTCCTCCGCGACCTCGGCGACGGCGGCGAGGGCGTACGCATCGACTTCGACCCCGAGTGGCAGGAGGAGCGCGGCGAGGACCACCTTCCGACGGGCCGCCGCATCGACCCGCGCCCCGGCCCCTGGGACGACTGCTTCGGGATGCCGCAGGGCGTGGCCGTGACGCTGACCTGGCCGGGCCGCCTGGAGCTGAAGGTCACCAGCCGTGCGGAGTGGGTGGTCGTGTACGACGAGCAGGAGGCGGCCGTGTGCGTGGAACCGCAGTCCGGCCCGCCCAACGGCCTCAACACGCACCCGCGCCTGGTCACCCCCATCGACCCGCTGGAGATCTCCACGACGTGGACCTGGCGCACCCTGACCTGAGCCGCAGGGGAGGGCCGGGCTCCCCTTAAGCTCGTGCGCATGAGTGACGACGTGCGCGGCGAGCTGCTGCAGCAGATCAAGGACAAGGCCGTGGTGCACGGCAAGGTGACGCTTTCCTCCGGCAAGGAAGCCGATTACTACATCGACCTGCGCCGGATCACCCTGGACGCCGAGGCCGCGCCGCTGGTCGGCCAGGTGATGCTGGACGCCACCGCCGACTTCGACTTCGACGCGGTCGGCGGGCTCACGCTCGGCGCCGACCCGGTCGCGACGTCGATGCTGCACGCCGCCGCCGCGCGCGGCCGGAAGCTGGACGCCTTCGTGGTCCGCAAGGCCCAGAAGACGCACGGCATGCAGCGCCGCATCGAGGGCCCGGACATCACGGGCCGCCGCGTCCTGGTCGTCGAGGACACCTCCACCACCGGCGGCTCGCCGCTGACCGCCGTCGAGGCCGCCCGCGAGGCGGGCGCCGAGGTCGTCGCGGTCGCCACGATCGTCGACCGCGGTGCCGAATCGGCCATCGCCGACGCGGGCCTGAAGTACATCACCGGCTACCGGCTCACCGACCTGGATCTCGGCTGAGAGATCGGGCGCGTCGGGCGGAGGCTCCGGCCCTCGCGGCCTTGACCTGGCCTTTCACCAAGGGGCGGGCTGTTTCACGTGAAACAGCCCGCCCCTTGCGCCGTCCGGGTGGAAGCGCGATGTGGAGGTATCCGGCAAGTCTGGGAAGATGGGCCGCGACGATGACGTCGCCCCCTGGTCAGGGCCCAGAACGTACCCGGTACCCGCACATCACAAGGAGCGGACAGATGCCCATCGCAACCCCCGAGATCTACAACGAGATGCTCGACCGGGCGAAGGCAGGCAAGTTCGCCTACCCGGCCATCAACGTGACCTCGACGCAGACGCTGCACGCGGCGCTGCGCGGTTTCGCCGAGGCCGAGAGCGACGGCATCATCCAGATCTCCACCGGTGGTGCGGAGTTCCTGGGCGGCCAGTACAACAAGGACATGGTGACCGGCGCCGTCGCCCTGGCCGAGTTCGCGCACGTCGTGGCCGCGAAGTACGACGTCACCGTCGCGCTGCACACCGACCACTGCCCCAAGGACAAGCTGGACGGCTACGTCCGCCCGCTGATCGACATCTCCGCCGAGCGCGTGGCCAAGGGCCAGAACCCGCTCTTCCAGTCGCACATGTGGGACGGTTCGGCCGAGACCCTGGCCGACAACCTGGCCATCGGCCAGGAGCTGCTCGCCAAGGCCGCCGCCGCCAAGATCATCCTTGAGGTCGAGATCACCCCGACCGGTGGCGAGGAGGACGGCGTCACCCACGAGATCAACGACGAGCTGTACACCACCGTCGACGACGCGCTGCGCACCGCCGAGGCGCTGGGCCTGGGCGAGAAGGGCCGCTACCTGCTCGCCGCCTCCTTCGGCAACGTGCACGGCGTCTACAAGCCGGGCAACGTCGTGCTCCGCCCCGAGCTCCTCAAGGACCTCCAGGAGGGCGTCGGCGCCAAGTACGGCAAGACCGCCGGGTCGCAGCCGTTCGACTTCGTCTTCCACGGCGGCTCCGGCTCCACCGAGCAGGAGATCGCCACCGCGCTGGAGAACGGCGTCGTGAAGATGAACCTGGACACCGACACCCAGTACGCCTTCACCCGCCCGATCGCGGACCACATGTTCCGCAACTACGACGGTGTGCTGAAGGTCGACGGCGAGGTCGGCAACAAGAAGACCTACGACCCGCGCAGCTGGGGCAAGCTGGCCGAGGCCGGCATGGCCAAGCGGGTCACCGAGGCGTGCGCCAACCTGCGCTCCACGGGCACCAAGATCAAGTAACGCCGCCGCGCGCGCTGTAACGCCGCCACGCGCTGTACCGGCGCGCGCAGCGGAGGAGCACGCCGCAGGGCCCCGTACGCATCAGGATCACGCGTACGGGGCCCTTCGCGCGCGTGCACGGTCCTCCGTGCGCCCGGCCGAAGCGCCACCGCCGTGGCGCCGCGGGCGGCGAGTACCAGGCAGACTTGGAACCATGGCCATTCACGAGAACCTGCTCGGGGGACCGCCCCCGACCCATCTGCCCGACGATCCGGAGCCCCGCGAGCTGCTCGCGGCGGGCACCGCACCGGCCGACGTCGCCGCGAAGTACCCGGCGTCCTCGCTGGTCTGGGCGCAGCTGGCGGACGACGCCTTCCAGGCCGGCCGTACCGTCGAGTCGTACGCGTACGCACGTACCGGCTACCACCGCGGCCTGGACTCGCTGCGCCGGGCCGGCTGGAAGGGCCATGGCCCGGTCCCGTTCGAGCACGAGCCGAACCGCGGCTTCCTGCGGGCCCTGCACGCACTCGCCCGCGCCGCCCAGGCGATCGGCGAGCAGGAGGAGTACGAGCGCTGCACGGCGTTCCTGCGCGACTCCTCGCCGACCGCGGCCGACACGCTCTCCTGAGGGAAGCCCCCTGCCGAGATGACCGCTCAGGGCCGGCCGGCCGATGTGTTCCGGCCGGTCCTGAGCCGTTGGAGGCCCTTCGGGTCGGCCGGGACGGCCCTTGCCAAACCCCGGGGAGTTGCGGAAGATGCGCAACAGGTCCGGTGAGCCGGGCCTGACGAGGGGACCGGGGCTCCGATGCCGACAGGAAGGGGCGGACCGCTACCCGGAGGCATGCATCACGAGGAGTTCTGATGTCGCACTCGTCATCAGCGTCCCAGGCGTCCCCGACCCCGGAGCAGGCACCGCGCTGCCCGGTCGGAGCGGGCGCGGACCCGAATCTCGACTTCGCGGGCACCACGCCGTACGAGGACTACGTCCAGGCGGAGATGCTCACCCACGCCCAGCACCTGCTCTCCGACGATCCCGGAGAGATGGCCTTCCTGGTGACCACCCAGGTCATGGAGCTGTGGTTCACCGTCATCGTCCACGAGTGGCACACCGCCGCGCAGGCCCTGCGCAGCGAGGACCTGCCCGTCGCGATGGACGCGCTGCGCCGCTCCACGTACGAGCTGGAGGCCCTCAACGCCGCGTGGAAGCCGCTGGCCCGGCTGACTCCGGCGCAGTTCAACGCCTACCGCGGGGCGCTCGGCGAGGGCTCCGGCTTCCAGTCCGCGATGTACCGGCGGCTGGAGTTCCTGCTCGGCGAGAAGTCCGCGTCGATGCTCGTCCCGCACCGCGGCGCGCCCCGCGAGTACGCCGAGCTGGAGAAGGCGCTGCACGAGCCGAGCCTGTGGGACGAGGTGCTGCGGCTGCTGGACCGCCGGGGATACGCGATCCCGGTGTCCGTACTGCACCGCGACCCCACGCTCAAGTACGAGCCGCACCCGGCCGTCGAGGCGGCCTGGACGGAGGTCTACGCCGGTGATCCGGCGCGCGACCCGGAGAACGAGCTGGTCCGGCTGGGTGAGGCCCTCACGGACGTCGCCGAACTGGTCTGGCGATGGCGCAACGATCACTTGGTGGCGACCCGCCGCGCGATGGGCGCGAAGATGGGCACGGGCGGTTCGTCCGGCGTGGCCTGGCTGGAGAAGCGGGCCCGCAAAAACGTCTTTCCCGAGCTGTGGACGGCACGCAGCCATGTCTGAGCGGCACGGAGCCGGGGCCGAGCGGCAGACATCCATGTCCGAGCGGCAGGCCGTCGTGCCCGAGCGGCCGGACGGGGGTCCCCGGTCCGGCCGGCCGGGGCGCTCGGTCCCGCCGGACGGGGCACTCGTGACGGAGCGGCCACTCACGACCGACGAGGAAGCCGGGTCCGAGTGGCCCCTCACGACCGAGCGATGCGGCCCTGTCCGCGCGGAGGGTGACAACAAGGTGCAGCAGAACGAGAGCGCCGGCCCCGGCGTGTCCACCGAGAGAATCGATACTTCTGCCGCGGGCGGCGCGCTGAGCGCCCGCACCGTCGCGGCGGCCGTCGTCCGCGACGACCTCGCCGCGCGGGCCGCGCAGCTCGACGCCAAGGACCCACTGAGCGGCAAGCGCGCGGAGTTCGTGCTCGACGAGGCGGTCTACCTCGACGGCAACTCCCTCGGCGCGCTGCCGCACGCGGTCCCCGAGCGGGTCCGCGAGGTCGTCGCCCGCGAGTGGGGCGAGCTGCGCATCCGCTCCTGGTCGGAGTCCGGCTGGTGGACCGCGCCCGAGCGGATCGGCGACCGCATCGCCCCGCTCCTCGGCGCGGCCCCCGGGCAGGTCGTGGTCGGCGACTCCACCAGCGTGAACGTCTTCAAGGCGCTGGTCGCCGCCGTGCGCATGGCCGACGAGTCCGGCCCCGCGGTGGACGGCGTCCCCCGGGACGAGATCCTGGTCGATGCCGCGACCTTCCCGACCGACGGCTACATCGCGGAGTCCGCCGCCCGGCTCACCGGCCGCACGCTGCGCCCCGTCGAGGCCGCCCGGATGCCCGCCGAGGTGTCGGACCGTACCGCCGCCGCCCTGGTCAACCACGTCGACTACCGCTCCGGCCGGCTCAACGACCTGCCCGGCATCACCGCCGCGCTGCACGAAGCGGGCGCGCTCGCCGTCTGGGACCTGTGCCACAGCGCGGGCGCGCTGCCGGTCGGCCTGGACGCGCACGGCGTGGACCTCGCGGTGGGCTGCACGTACAAGTACCTCAACGGCGGCCCCGGCGCGCCCGCGTACCTGTACGTACGCGCCGAGCACCAGCCGCGCTTCGACTCCCCGCTGCCCGGCTGGAACTCGCACGCCGACCCCTTCGGCATGGACCCCGAGTACGTACCCGCGGCGGGCATCGAACGCGCCCGCGTCGGCACCCCGGACATCCTGTCGCTGCTCGCCCTGGAGGCCGCGCTGGAGGTCTGGGAGGGCGTGGCCATCGAGGACGTACGGGCCAAGAGCCTCGCGCTGAGCGACTTCTTTCTGGAGTGCGTGCGGGCGTACGCGCCGCGCGGCCGGGTGCGGTCGGTGACGCCGGAGCCGCACGACGAGCGCGGCAGCCAGGTCGCGCTGGAGTGCGCGGGCGCCGGCGAGGTGATGGGCGAGCTGATCCGGCACGGTGTGATCGGCGACTTCCGCCGCCCCGACGTGCTGCGCTTCGGCTTCACGCCGCTCTACACGTCCTTCGCGGACGCGGAGCGCGCGGCCCGCGTCCTCGCGGAGATCGTGGCGTACGTACCGGGCGACGGCACCGCCGCCGCGGTCGCCGCGGGCGCGGCGGAACAGGGTCCTACGACGATGTGAGGGGCGCGGTGTGAGCAGGGAGCCGGATGAGGAAGAGGCGCTGCTGGCGTGCGCGCCCGTACCGCCGGACGGTCGGATCGCGTACGGCGACCACCCCGACCAGGTGATCGACCTGTACCGGCCACCGGAGGCGCCGCCCGGCCGGCGGTCCGGCCCGCTGATCGTGCTGCTGCACGGCGGCTTCTGGCGGGTGGCATACGACCGTACGCACCTGTCCCCGCTGGCCGCCGCGCTGGCCCGGGAGGGCCTGCCGGTCGCCCTCGCGGAGTACCGGCGAGCCGGCGGGGGCGGCGGCTTCCCGGAAACGTTCAACGATGTGACGAACGCGGTACGGGCCGCGGCCGCGGAGGCCGGCGCACACGCGTCCGTGGTCCTCGCCGGGCACTCCGCCGGCGGCCACCTGGCCCTCTGGGCGGCC